>CAZXBG010000047.1:11838-16092 GCA_964638865.1 uncultured Chitinophagales bacterium
AATCCCTGACTCTCCGCAAACGAAAGGCAGTCCCGCGATAGCGGGATTTTTTGTTGGAGACCATATTTTATTTACTTTTTTAGCTTTATTTCTCCAAAAATTCATTTTTTCTAAATTTACAGATTTTCTATGCTGCGCTAACGACCCAGATATTGTTTTTTTTAAATTACAATTTTTCCGTTCCGGCGCAGTCGGTTAGAAACAGGGTTTTTAAGCTTGTGGAATCAGTTTTGCCGGTGGTGGAAATTATTTTGAATATCGACTGGCTTATTTTATTGAGCATATTTGGTTATGGACTGATGTTGTGGGAGATGCTGCTTGCCTGGTTGGTTTCAGCTACTTCTATTACTTAATATTTTATTTTGCGGAATTTAATTTTAGGTAATACTTCCCTTTTTCTGAAAACATTACAACAAGGGAATGTATCGTTAAAAAGAGAGAAACCAACCTTGTAAATGGTGGTTTCGATTTTACTGGCGGTAATTAGTTTTGTTACAACACTAATCTATTATCAAACTTATTATAACTGAAAACTTATGCTCTCATCCACTCAACACGAAAAACTGATCAACACAGGCTGGCATACAGAAAGTCTTGCGAACCTTGTAAAAAAACAGATTAAACACCGGAGTGCATGCCCTGTATTCCTAAAAAAACACCTTGTCACTTCGGGTATATCCGAATGAAAATATGTTGCGGCTGATGATCCACGCGATGCAGGAAAACCGATGTTTACAATTTGATTGTGAGGATAAGTAAGATCATTTTTTACATAAAATAATAGAAATTCAGGAGGAGATCAATATAGAAAATTATTTTTCACATTATTTTGCTCTGCAACAGATAGGTTCTGTTTCGGTGGTTATCACGGACCAGTTTCTATAAAGCCATATTGGTTATAATTAATTTCAGAAAGTATTTTGAAACAGATACGTTGTCATTTTCAAGATATAGTTTGAATGTCATTATTTTGTTTTCCGGTAAATAAAGTTTCCATTCTTCTGCCCATACTATCTGAAATAAATAATTCAATATTGGAAACATCTGGAATTTTATATTGGATTAATAAATTATCAGAAGACTGATTGGGTGATATTTTAAAAACGGGGTTTTTATTTATTTCAGGAATTGCAACTTGTTTAGGACAAAATGTTTCCTTCACATCTTAAAAGGCATTGGTTGCAATATTTGCACACTTGTCTATTGCCCCGCATGGCCAGGTGATAATAAGAATATCACGAATAAATGTCATTTGCAATTTGAGGAGCCTTAAAAGGAGGGAGGTTCCTCTTCTTTTTGTATCTTATGACGCAGCACCCGATTCACATCAATACTATTGTTAATTTCAAATCCAACGAGTAAAACCAAGGAATTTAAATTGATCCAGATCATTAATACTACTAATGTTCCAATTGAGCCATACACTTCGTTATAGCTCAGGAAATTATTCGCCAGATACCCAAATACTAAGGAAGTGAGTATAGAAAAAATGGTTGCAAAAGTTGCCCCCGGAGTAACAAAACGCCATCGGTGTTTTACAGCCGGACCATAATAGTAGATAAAGGAAATGCCCGAAAAAAACAACATCAGTAAGATAACATATTGTACAATTGTAAGAAATAACTTTCCTGTTTTATCTTGCCAATGTATCAATTCACCAACCCAGTTTACCACATTATCACCGGTTATGATGAGAATAAGGGAAAGGAAAAAAAGAATAAATAAATATACCGTGAGTCGCATCGAAGCTATTCTGTGCCTCCAAAACCCCCTTCTGGAATAAATGGTATGGTCCTTATTAAAAGTAAGTATGAGCATTCTAACTCCATTTGTGGAGAAATAGAATGCAAATACGAAACCAATGGATAATAATCCACCGCGTTTAATATCTGTTATTCCTGTGATAGTTGATTCCAAAAATGTATATCCGCTGTCGGGCAAAACGTCCTTAAAAAATTTATGAATGAGAACATCCAGTCCCGCTATCGGTATATAGGGAATTAACGTAAATAAAAAAATGATGGATGGGAATATTGCCAGTAAAAAATTAAATGATATTGCCGATGCGCGAACCGGTAATTGATCGCGTTTGATCTCCTGACGAAAAAAAGTAACCACGTCATAAATGGGTATCTTATCAAAACCGGGAATACTGGTATGCTTCGATTTTTCTACAAATAGGATGTATTTGTTTACAATCGTTCGTTTTAGCTTAGCAGGTAAAATATTCATCTTTTCCGGATTCCCCGCAAATATAGCATTAAATTGATCTCAGTTTCAACAGCAGTTGGTTAACAGCAGGGTCGTTCGGGTAATTAGCCTTCAGGTAATCGATCACCTCTTTTGCCTTGTTTTTCTGTCTTGTATTGAGGTATAATTCGGCAAGTTTTAATCGGGCATTACTGTAGTCAGGATCAAGCTGTATCGTTTTAAGAAAACTTTGTTCCGCTTCTTTCAGTCTGCCCGAATTCATTTGGATTACCCCAAGATTGTTCCAGGCTAAATAATAAGTCGGGTTTTCCGTTACAATAAACTGATATTTTTTTTCAGCGGCATTTATTTCACCGGAAAATAATTGTGCTGTTGCAAGCTTGAAATTATAATCGAGATTGAGCGGTTGTAATACTACGGCTTTCGAAAAATAAGTGACAGCCTCGGGATATTTTCCCTCCGATAAATAAGCCTCGCCAATTCGGTAAGCTGTCCACATATCTATCGATTTTTCTGTATTAAATTGAGCAGCTGCTTCTATGATTTTATTGAAACTATTCTGTAAATAATAGAGATGAATAAGGGATTTTCGATAAACGTCATCTTTATTTTTTACCTTATTCAAATAAAATTGAACGCTGTCCAAAAGTAAGGCCTCATTGTTAAAAGCTTCATAATACTGTAAATATCCCTTTGCCATAGTTAAAGCATCCGGGTTCTCATTGGTCATACATTTTAATCCCTGAAAACTTCCATTCTTTTTTATTGTTTCTTTTGTTGGAATTTGTATCTTATGGTCGGAAATGGAAACATGTGGAATATCAATTGCTCCTGATTTCGGAATATGACAGCCACTGCAATTATTATCCATATCCATTCTGGCTACCTCCGTTTCGGTGCAAAAATTCACATTTTGGGTATGGCAACTCAAACATGCATTATTATATTGAACACTTAGTGTATTTTTTACACTAACATGCGGGTTGTGACAAGTAATGCAGGATATTTTTTGGGATTTAATAAAACATGCTGATTGTTGTAAACGATCTGCCTGCGATGCCATTAAAAATTTATCGTTTGTGCCGTCAAACACCGGTAAAAATATATTCCAGTGATCGGATATTTTGTCTCCCGGTTTAAAATCGAAAAAGCTGGAGCCTTCATTTAAAACACTTACGCCTTGTAAATGACAGCGATTGCACAATTCATTTTGCAATTCCACCGATAATTTTCGTGGATTAACAATGGAGTAATCAATTTCTTTGGAAGTATCTACTAAAATATTATTACTTACTCTTGCCACGTGTAAACTACCGGGACCATGACAGCGTTCGCAATCTATTCCACTTGGAATTACCTTGTATTTGTTCACGGAACCTGCTATCATTTCCGGAATCCCGTTATGGCAGTTCATACATTCACTTTCAATGATGCGGGAAAAACGAGAACTGAATCCGCTTTCCATTCCGGGTGCCATGTCCCATTGCTTTTTTTGCGTGTAAAAGGTGATAGGGGCCTGATAAATATATCCGTTTATGTTGATCAAATGCGAATTGGTGTGTTGTCCGCTTCCTATTATATAGGCAATTGATTCTGAACGTTTGTGAATGGTATCGCCGTCAAACAATCGAAATTCCAGTATCTTCAGGGTATCGTTTTGCCAAAATGGTTTATACCATAAATTATTCAGTGTATCGAAAACAACTGCATGTTCATCATAAATTCCGGCGCTTTTTTCATGCGTGGCGTTATCAAAACTTAAACCCATTCCGGTGTGAATAAAAGTGGAATGTTGATCAGCGTGGCAAAGGCGGCATGTTTCCATCCCAACATATTGCACAGTATCGTTTTGATTTAAATAGGGCGAGTCGTCACTACCTGTAACTTCTTTCTTTGAACAAAAAGTAAGCAGCAAAAAAAATAGTATTAAAACGGTAAAAAGTAACCCTATTCTCATCAAGGAGGTAAATTTAAACCAAAATAAGTTATTAATTAAATGGAGATTTTTTTTTCACGCAAAGTCGCAAAGCCGCAAAGTTTGTA
>CAZXBG010000047.1:16192-23951 GCA_964638865.1 uncultured Chitinophagales bacterium
GGGGTAAAAACAATTCACAACAAATTTAATTTGTGTATTCCTTTGCGTCTTTGCGAGACATTATTTTTTTTCACGCAAAGTCGCAAAGCCGCAAAGTTTGTAGGGGTAAAAACAATTCACAACAAATTTAATTTGTGTATTCCTTTGCGTCTTTGCGTGACATTTTTTTTCTCGCAAAGGCGCAAAGCTGTAGTAAGTTTTTACAATACGGATCTCATTTATTTTTTCTGGAAATGTTATTTTTAAATTACAATTTGCATTTTATTTTTCTTTGCGTCTTTGCGAGACATTTTTTTTCACGCAAAGGCGCCAAGTTTGTATGGGTAATTCATTTCCCCCATCAATCCAAAAACCGCGACTTCAAACCCGGAGCAGGTATCATACAAGAATCTGTTTTGCCAAACCAGCGATATCGGTTTTTTGCAATTAAAGAATATACCCAGTTGCGAATAGGAGCAGGAACTAGCCAAAAAATTAATAATAATGGAAACGGAAAACGCAAATTTTTAGCTACAAGTAAAGCAGCGGATGATTTATGATAAAATTTAGATTCGTAATACAAAATTATAGAATCAGATTTTCTCTGAAATTGATGTTCCGATAAAAATTGTTTTGTAAAATCCGATTGTAAAGAAGCAAAACGGAAAATTTTATTTTTATCGTTTCTAATAATTATCTGAACACTGTTGTTACATAAATTACAAACACCATCAAAAAAGATAATAGGATTATTATCCTTCCTCATTTTCCGGGAAAATTAAGCTGCCAATCCACCATGCCGCCGATAAGGTTTCTTACATTGGTAAATCCCGATTGCGTTAAAATTGCTTTGGCAGTATTACTTCTGAAACCTGCATGACAATGCACTATTATTTCGCGATCCTTGTCCTCATCAAAATCATACAATCGCTGAGAAATCATTCCAAGTGGAATATTTTCCGCACCAATATTAAATGCTGCATACTCGTGCGGTTCGCGAACATCAATTACAAATAATTCTTCACCTGCATCCATCCGGGCCTTTAGTTCTTGTACAGTTATATCCATTGTTATAATTGAGCTTGTCTGAATTTAATTCTTCATGAATTTGGAATAATAAACCGCTCCCGTTTTAAAATCGTTCATTTGAAGTATATAAAACCCGGAAGGTAAATTTTGTATATTAATTTGTTTAGTATTATTGGTTGTATTTGAAACTAATCTTCCCGCCTGATCAAAAATGGAATATTCCAGTTCACTATCAATATCCATTTCAATATGGAGAATAGAGGATGCAGGGTTAGGATAAACATTTACAGCAGTGTTTTTCGCATTGTCATTAATTACCGGACTAAACAAAGAATAATTTCCACCCACCTGAGGGCGAATCATTACAGCACCCGGCAAACTCGACTTCTGCCAACTTCCTCCTACATTAAAATACACATTGTCGTGCGCATCGTTATTCGCATCAAAACCAACGTTTAAAAAATCGTCCTGACTTTGTAACCAACCAACATAAAATGCACCATTCACCACAACAGGAGTGGGGTTACCTAAAAAGTCGACTAATTTGTAAACATAAAATCCATTTACACTATCTACATATTTTGGAGTGAGAAAATCATTTTGAAAAATAATATTTTCATCTGCCGAAGCAAGTGTGGTATCAATATTATCCCAAACAATAAGAGAAAAAAACAGGTTGCCGGCATTTCCATCCACATAAGCCCAATGAATATAAATTTCTTTTAAAGTATCGGGTTCGTTGGCGAAAAATTTGATTGCAAGTTTAGCACCTGTGCCTATAATTGCATATGCTTTTTCAGCAGTGCCATCATCGTATGCATAGTAATTATAAAATGCCTGTTCGTATAACATGGTGTCATTTCTTCTGTTAATATCACTCGCAGGATTTAAAATATATTTAAAATTAATCGTCATGCTATCTTCCTCATAATTAGGTGTAGTAGTGGGAATGCTAAAAGTTGGAAATGCATCCAACGCAACAGTAAAAGGATCCAGATTCACAGAGATAGGAGTGGAAGGTGCAATAATTTCTTCACCCGTATATTTTTCATTCACCTGATATTGATACGACGTATTTACTATGGTATTAAAATTATTATACATAAAAACACCGTGTTCTAAAGCGAGTTCCGATACCTGGTGATCTTTAAATTGATTCCATGGCATTTGTCGGTAACGTTTTAAATACTTTTCCGGCTGATATATAATTGCAACATCGCGAAATAAGGTATCATTAAAAGTTCTGTCCTCATCCAAAAAAACATAATCAATATTCCAATGATCATTATTTCCATTCACACCTGCCCAGTTGCGGAAACGAAATTGAAATCCATCATAAAAATATTCATCGTCCACCGGCACCATTTGTAATTTAAATGATTGCGGAGAGTTGCCATTTGTATTTACAATATGCCAAATATGTTTCCATTCGCCAAGGATATTTTTAAATTCCAGTATTAACGAGTCATTTTCATTCGGAAAATCACCAAATCCTCCGGGTTGAAAATAAAAACTCAAATACACTGAATCCACCGGTGTCCCACCTAAATAAATAGGTTTAGAAGTGAGAAAATCTGCCATATCAAATGCAGAGGCTTCGTTATAGGGCCCTCCAAATTTATTTAATCCGTCTAAGGTAATTACACCATAAGTGGGAGGTAGGGTAGGATAGGTAAGATTTACATAAGCATTACTATCCACCCAAAAAAGAGCTGATGGATAAACTGCTGAGGTATAATAATTAACCGTATCTCCGCAATTAATTGTGGTCTCATTAATAATGATATTTCTGTTTGAAAAATCATCGAGAAAGGGAAGACATAAAGTATCTCTTGTTTCCACTATACTTCGGCTACCTGCAACCGGAATGCGTTTTTCGTTTAACGAGGTGTTATACTTTAAAGGATAAAGTGTTTCCTGCGAAAATGCAGCGGAGGTAATAATTATTAAAATGAAATTGAATAGACTTTTTTTCATGAAAATATTTTTTTCAGGGTCTGAATTCCCCGTCATTCTCTGGTGGATCATCCGTATTTCCTGAAGGAATAATAAGATTTACATCTTCAGTTATCCAGATATCTACCATTGAACCCAAATTTATTGTTTTTTCGTTTCCTGCCTCAGGATATTGTTTAAACACAAACGCATCTGTGGTATCGCTAATTGTACCGGAGGTAATAACCGTTCCTAAAGTAAGCTCTTTTAATTGAATAAGGTTCACTGCCTCAATATAGGTAAGTCCCGAAAGGTCCGGTATCGTAATCTTGGTATCGCCCAATCCATTTCCCAAAACCAGGTCAATTTTAGAACCTTTATTAATTTGACTGCCCGGTGTAAGCGACTTGTTTTCACCGTGTAAACGCATATCCAGATAAACATCGCGGTATTCGAACGGTTTATAAATAATATCTCCAACCTTTAAACCGTGGCTTTCCAAAATCTCACGCACACTAATATAACTGGTGCCCAATTCGAAACTTGGAATTTCCGTTTTTGGTGGTTGCCGCATATTTATGGTGACATAAATTTTACGACCGCTTTTAACCTTCGAAAAAGGGATTGGATCTTGCGAAATAATGGTCAATGGCCTTTCATCAGGGTCGTATGTGGAATCCATTACCGCATATTCCAGATCTAGATTATCCAGTTCCTGCATTACTTCCAGGGTAGTTTTGCCTTTCAGGTCAGGAACCGTCTGGCTTTCACCATGTCGGGAGTATTGCTGACCAATAAATAACAACAACCATAAAATAATTACAATGAGCACTAAAGCCGCGAATACATTCAGCCAAAATGTTTTGGTGATAAAGAACCGGAGGGTTCCGGTATTTTCGGTTGATTTCTTTTTAGAATTGCTCATGCAGCGACCGGCAAATTTAGTGGGAATAGTTGAGTAAATGCAGCTGGAGTTTACCCTGCCTTTGCTTCCTCCAATAAACGCCCGAAAAATTCTTTTAGTGTAAGTCCGGAAGCTGCTGCCATTTTAGGCACTATACTCGCTTCACTCAATCCCGGAACGGTGTTCACTTCTAAAAAATAAGGTTTGCCCTCATCTATTATATAATCGATGCGCACAACACCTTTGCACCCCAATTTTGTGTAAATAGCGGTAGAATATTGCTCAACAAGTATTTTTTCTGTTTCGGGAATTCGGGCAGGAATAATTTCATCACTTTCGCCAGAGGTATATTTTGCCGTATAATCAAAAAATTCGTGTTTATCGGTTAAAATTTCACAAATTGGCAACACAATTATCTCCCCTTTGTATTGATAAACGCCACAGGTAACCTCTTTTCCAATAATGCCTTGTTCTACTAATACCTCCTTGTCAAATTTCAAAGCATCTTTAATGGCACCCTCTAATTGCGCAAAATCCTTAATTTTTGAAATACCATAACTCGAACCATTATTGTTCGGCTTAACAAAAATGGGCAATTTCAAACTTTTAGGAATCTCTCCAAGCGCTGTATTTATAGCTATTTTATCGTTTTGCACCAAATATCCGGGGGCTTTTAAAACAGTGTCTCCTAAAACCGTTTTGGTCCAGGTTTTATTAAAAGTTAATGCGGAAGTTGCCACACCACAATTGGTATAAGGTATTTTCATCATGTCGAAATACCCCTGAATTTTACCATCTTCTCCCGGAGATCCATGAATTGCATTAAAAACCAGGTCGAATTTAATTTTATTTCCCTCCTGCAAAAAACTAAAATCACGCATATCCACCATAATGTTTTCCGGAGAAACAAAGCAACCGTTTTCTTCCACAATAATTTTAAATACATTGTATAACTGTTGGTCAATATTTTTTTCCACAACAGCACCACTTCCCATCGAAATATTTTTTTCCGCAGTAAAACCACCGCATATCACAGCTACATTCTTTTTTTGCATGGTAGAAATTTAAAGCAAAATAACGGAAAATCAAATTTGCAGCGTATTTTATTTTTGAACATTTTAGACCGCAAGTTTCATCGCAATAAAAGGTTGACGCCAAAATGTTAACCCATTACTATGAATAAAAAAATAAGAGGTTTATTTAAGCCAAATGATTCACGAGATTTTCTATTCAGGGTAAGTCCAATTAATGCTATAGTTCATTTCGTTTCACTCATCACCATAGCCTAAATTGGACTAAAAAAAGCGCCACCGTTAACCGATGACGCTTTGTAATACTATTCTGAATATTCAAATATGCATTTTAGCCTTCTTTGCCAGCAATTGCTCTTCCGTTTCCACATGGTCAGGATCCGGCAAACAGCAATCAACAGGACAAACGGCAGCGCACTGAGGTTCTTCGTGAAAACCCTGACATTCGGTGCATTTTTCAGGAACAATAAAATAGACATCATCCGAGATCGGTACATTCTTCTTATCAGCATCCATCGTGCTGCCATCCAACATCGTAACGGAGCCCTTCACGGTAGTTCCGTCGGCAAAAGCCCATTCCACTCCACCTTCATATATTGCGTTATTCGGACATTCGGGCTCACAAGCTCCGCAATTGATGCAATCCGAGGTAATTATAATTGCCATAGTTAGTCTTCTTTTAATTTTGTGCGCTCAAATATAGACGCAGTAAGCCGATATTTCAAAGCAACGAATAAAGTTAAGGGAATATTTATAATTTGTCTAAATAAGAAAACAAAAGTGCAGTATACATTCGTATTCTCCTAAATAGCCAATTAGTAATTGTAAAAGCTACAGTACCTTTGTGGCCGCCTTTTTAAAATTTTGAGGGCGTGTCCCCCGATAACCATCGGGGGTCGGGCTATCCGCTGCAACTCCTCGCCTCCTTAGGTCGGCTGTGGGGTTTCCGCTACTATCCCTCACGCAATCTCAGCAAATAAATTATCTAAATATTGAAAATGAATCTGTCAAAAAAAATTAATGGTTTTTCTCAGGTCGGCGATCTGCTCCACCCCGAAAATGAGTCGCTCTCCGAAATTTTTGCAAAAACCGAAATGTTTAACCCCTGGTTCACAAGAATGCACTGCGAATTAATGGCTAAAAATTTCAGGGAACAATTTTTTAATGCAGAAAAACTCACGCAGTGGACAAATAAATATCAAATCAACAACAACGATAATAAAACCATAGCACTCGTATTGGCCGGCAACGTCCCCTTTGTGGGAATGCACGATATTTTAAGTGTTGTTATGAGTGGAAACAAGGCACAGGTTAAACTCAGCTCAAAAGATACCTTCTTTTTCCCCTGGTTACACAAACAATTAATTAAAGTAGAACCTGATTTTATAAATAAAATATCCTTTGTAGAAAGGCTCGAAAATTTTGATGCGGTAATTGCAACAGGAAGCAATAATTCGGCTCGGTATTTTAATTATTATTTCGGAAAATATCCAAATATCATTCGCAGAAACAGAACTTCAGTTGCCATAATTACCGGAAATGAAAGCGACGAAGAAATTCTCGAACTCGGAAAAGATGTTTTTTATTATTACGGTCTCGGTTGCCGCAATGTTAGCAAAATATTTATCCCCGAATTATACGATCTCGAAAAATTATTCCGCATCTGGGATAATTTCCGTTATATCGCCGACAACACAAAATACAATAATAATTATGACTACAATCGCGCCCTATTATTGTTAAACCAAACCCCACATCTCACAAACGATTTTTTTATGATACGCGAAACGGAAGATCTGTTTTCTCCCATTTCCGTTTTATTCTGTGAGCGATATATAAATGACGAAACCCTCGCTTTAAAAATAAATACCATCGGTTCCGATCTTCAATGTGTAGCATCCAATAAAGATGGCAATACTCCCTTAGGAAAAACACAGTTCCCGGAGTTATGGGATTATGCGGATAATGTGGATACGATGAAGTTTCTTACTGCATGAACAAACAGCCCAAAACGATACCTCGGCCTACCAGGTTTTTTTTAACCTGTGAGGTCTGGCTCGGGTGAACATTAGGGATACAATTGAAATATATTTATGAATATGACTTTGCAAATAATAAAAATTCACATAACACGGCATCAGTATTAAAAGTTGAGGACTTGCCTCCGGTTGAAAGAAAAGTAAACTGTTAACTCCATTTTGCCTAAGGGTTTTAATTGAATCCAAATTGTTAATCGTTTATTCAACTGCAATGCACAAATGAACCTGAGGTGTGCATTATCTTGTTGTTTTAAAGGCACCTTATTATCCATCGATAAAGAAATAGACCAATTAAATACAACGCTAAAAACCCCTCAAAAGCTGATTAAAAACTGCCGAAATCTGCAAAATGTGTAAGTTTTCCGTTATTTTTAAATCGTGAAAGAAGCACACACCATACATATTTCAGATCAATTACAGTGTGGTTCCTTTGGGATGATAACTGGAAAATACTCATTAGTGACTATGCTGAATGATAAATTTTAATCGATTTCACGGGGAAGGTCCTAGCAGGGTTCTTGCCGCCATAAAAATTAATTAATCCGGCAAAACCCTGCGATGGTTAATTATACTTAATTGTTATATGGCGGTGAAAAGAACACATGCAGAAATTAATACCAGTTATTTTTTCACATTTACTGGGTCAATATTAAAAGTTGGAGACAATCCTCTATTCCAAGGAAAGTTTTCTATAAAAACCGGTATCAAAAATCATTGCATTTCGTTTTGAAAAACTGGAATTTGAATTTGGGTGGCCCGCGCTCTTATACGTATTGTTTTGGGGGGAATTCTTAGTAAGGAGTGTTAGTTTTACTAAACAATAATAAAAACAATAAATTTTC
>CAZXBG010000048.1:0-20626 GCA_964638865.1 uncultured Chitinophagales bacterium
GAAGGAGTTTAATACGGAGGAAAATGAACAATGATACAAACTACCAACTTCCTACCGCCTACTGCCACTCTCTGCTGGTTTTGAGTTTTGGGTTGAATGACTGATTATTTGGGGTTGAATTAATTCTGATATTATTTCATTTGAAACTAAAAAATCAATTCTTCTTGTACCCATATTATCAATATCATAAAACATTTGCATTTCCAACACTCCTACAAATTCTATTTATGCCTTTCTTAATTTAATTGTTATTGCAGGTTGATAAATAACCTCTTGGAAACTCGCTTTGAGTTAATCGGGCAAAGAAAAAAATGATTGGGGGTTTAATAAAATTGGTTAGCAACAATATAACTGATGATCTTCTGAAAGATATAGTCTAAATCCAGATAATCCTATCGTCTTAAAATCCGGATTGCGTTAAAGGAGGATCCTTCTGAAAATACATTTTATGATTGGTTTAATGACTTATGTCATATTGTTGAAATTGCATTTAATACTCTTTCCGTGTATTTGTGCAATTAAAAATTATAGGTTTTGCGGATTATTAAGAACAACCGATGTCCCATTTAATCGAATCAACGTAATTAAATATATGGTAACACCTACAACGACTGCCAATTGCAACTTTCCGTAGATATAAATCCCCACTATGGTAAAGATTATCACCATAAAAGATAATTATTTAAAAGAGGCTTGTTTAAACAAAATAAATATAGTAGGATTAAAAACTCTTGTCCATCTGGCGCAGAACCGTTTATCTCAGAGCATTCTAACAGCTGAATACTGTGTTTACGTGGGGAATGCGGTTATATAATTAGGTGAAAATGTTGCATTACTTTTTGAATAATTAAAAAACCTCAAAATGATTTTGAGGCAACTTGGAAAAGTATTTGCCTAAATATTGGTATCACGAATTTATAACAATTTACACATTGTGCTATTTCCTTGTGTGTAAATTGTTTTAACCCAAATAAATACACATATGCAACTTCATATTAAGTACATGGTTAGTAACCGATGCAAAATGCTCGTAAAAGCAGAATTAGAGAAATTGGGTATACAGGTAATCTACATTGAGTTAGGCGAAGCGGAGATAGAAGGTAACCTTTGTGCCTGTCTGTTTCAGAAACTTAATGATGCCCTCAATGCTTCCGGTTTGGAATTGATACAAGACAGGAAATCTACCATGGTAAAACAAATAAAATCATCCATACACGAAATGATATTCAATAGAAGTACATTTGAAGAAAACTGCATAACTAAACAATTAACTGAAATTTTAAGTTGCAATCTTGCACATTTGGCTCATGTATTCTCTGAGATAGAAGGTTTAACAATTAAACAATACATTCTTTCCAAAAAGATTGAACGGGTAAAAGAGCTCATTAGCCAGAATAATTTGAATATCACCGAAATAGCCTACAGGCTGAACTACAGCAGTGTTGCTCATTTATCAGCACAATTCAAAAAAATAACAGGCCTTTCCCCTACAAAATACGCTTAACACACTCCTACATTACAGACATTGTGAAAACCTGTTATCTATTGCATTTAAAGTGCATTCGATATAGTCTATTTATCATATATATAAAGCCTAAACACCTGTTCCTTATCACCTGCATTATACTTTTCCAATTCAACCTATCAAAGCATCTTAAACCGATGTTTTTTAACTTATTTTTTGCTGATTTGAACCCATTTTTCCATATTTAGGGTAATTTTTCCTGTTTTAATCGAAAAAATCGTTTTGTCATCAGTTATGGAAATTTCGACTGATTTTCTTCAAAAACCCCTTTTATAGCATCACAACATTTTTAGGTGATCTCAAATGACTTCTATATGCATTTTATTTTAATGTGTGTCACAATATCAATTAATTTAGTAAAATTTAATATATTACAATATGCATGATTGTTGAATATCTGGAAAATATTATCAAATTTCTTCCTAAGAGAATTATTCAAAATAAAGGAGAATAATTATATGACTTTGTTTTATAAAATTTTATGGATCTGGATTATTAGATACATGGTTAAACTTCAAAAAAACAAACTGAAAACAATTGTTTAAACATCGAAAATAGGTATTATTTGAATGAAAGAAGGTGGTTAAAATTCTCCTATTAAAACCGATTTTTTTAAAATTATTTAATAGCATAACCGGATAAAACCATTAATACATAGGCAATACAAGGCAAACTGCTGTTAAATTTTAAAATCGTTCCGAATTTCTGCAACTTCAATTTTTTCATTAAAAATCCATCACCTGGTGTTATTTTTTATTAGATCGATAATCGCTACTAATTTTGTAAATTTTATGTAATAATGTGACTTCGTTTTTTTTGTCACAGAAGTAATAAAATCTGCTCAAAACACATCAGTGAATTATATAAAATTTTCCTTTAATTTTGTAAATGATCTTAAGAAAAACTTTCCAATTTTGATTTGCGAAAATGAATTCACGACTTTAATAAGATGAAAATGACTAAGAAACTACTAAATGTATTAGTAGCAGCTTTAATGTTATTAGTTCCACATTTAAAGTATGTGATTGTACTTTAAAAGTTGAGGGTCCTTAATATGATGCATGCAACAGAACTACATATTAAAAATATGGTCAGCAATCGATGCAAAATTATCTTGCGTTTGGAACTCGAGAAAATTGGCATCACGTTTAAAAATCTGCAATTAGGTTCAGTACAAATTTTGAAAATTCTTTCAACGAAACAACATGATGCTTTAAAAATTGCCTTGCATAATTCGGGACTAGAGATTATTGAAGACCGCAAAGCGATCCTAGTTGAAAAAATTAAAAATGTGATCGTTGAAATGATCCATTATGATAACAACTTGCCAAAGTCCAACTTTTCTGAATATTTAAGCACTAAGTTGGGATATGATTATACCTATCTTTCAAATCTTTTTTCGGGATGCGTAGGCACAACCATCGAACATTTCATTATTTTAAATAAAATAGAACGGGTTAAAGAATTAATTTTATACGATGAGCATACGCTCACCGAAATTACAGATTTATTACACTATAGCAGTATCTCACATTTATCGAATCAATTTAAAAATATTACCGGCATTTCTCCTTCCATGTTTAAGAAATTAAAAAACAAGAGTTTAAATAATCTGGAGAGTTTATGATTGTATATTGGAGAGAATCAAACTTAAAAATTAATGCTCATTTTCCAGGCTATCCAATATTTTCTTAAATTCTACTTGAAGGGATTTTAATTTTGGGCTATCAAATAATTCAAACAAAAGGCTTAACTTCATTACAATAATCATTTTTTGTGTTTCTTCGCCGGAAGCAATAAACACGTATTGAATTAATTGTACCACTCAGTCGATTGTAATTTTACTGTTCCATTAACAAAGAGATGTAGCCGATGTTGTAAAATAAATTTACACAGTGGTCAAGGGTCTTTCTGTCGGAGGATTGGATTTCGCATGATAATCAAGTAAGGCTCATTATCATTGTAAGTATTCTCACTATAGTCTTTTTAAAATGCACCAAGACGTTTTGCCAGCTACCCCAAGAAAGGCGTTTACAAACAAAACTTAATATCCAGCCCGACTAAGTCATTCAGGCGGGGAAAAGTTTAATTTCCAGTAACCATATAACTATATTTGGAACATGAAACCCCATCTTTTTGATAGCTGTTACTGGACATTTTTATTGTCAGAGTAGCTCATACGCTTTAGTAATTTAAGGTGTGAAACAAGTCCGCCCCAATAAGTTGTCCGATTTGGTTTTATATTGTTATTAAGCAAAATGTCGTATAAAATTCTGTTAAGTTTCGGATAATGAATATGATGATAATGGGGAAACAAATGATGTGCAATATGATTATTGAAACCACCAAGAATAAAGTTAGCTGTTTCGCTAAATGGGTGCATATCATTCGAACTTTTTATTTGATTCATTAACCAAGATGTTTTTATATAGCCGTTCTCGTCCGTGGTTGGATATTCTGTTTCTTCAACGTGATGTGTCATAAAAAAGGTGAAAAGCAAAAATAAAGACTGTGTAAAATGCATCACTACAAAACCTATCAATACGATATACCAAGCTTGAACAGAAAAAAGCAAAGGTAATAAAAGGATAAAAGTGAGATAAAATATTTTTTGTGTCCAAAATGAAAAATGATATTTAAAACCTTTCTTTTCGGTGTATTCATCTTTAGAGAATAGAATTATAAAATCTTTAATAAATACCCAAAATAGTGAATAGGTAGTGTAGGCAAATGGGGCATAAATATGCTGATACTTGTGATACCAAAAATGTTTGCTATTAGGAATAACTCTGATTAGTTTAGTAATTTTCAAATCAGAATCATAATCTTCCACGTTTGGTGCGTAGTGATGTGAATTAATATGCCTTTGTTTCCACGCTTCAGCGTGTGCACCAACTATAGTATATATGAAAATGAAACATAGGTTGTTTAGTTTTTTGCTTTCGAAAATAGTGTTATGAGAAAAGTCGTGAGAAAAATTAAAAGCAAATAGCAACGACACGAAACCGTATATTATAAAACATAGGACAAAATAAACCGGGCTATCAACGATAAATAACAGATAATAACTTATTGCAGAAAATGAAAAATAGAAAATGAATTTAGACAATATTTTTAATTGAAAAATTCGCTTGTTTATAATAAGTTTCTCATCCACTTGTCGGTAAATGGATTTAAGCAATTCGCTATCTTGGGTTATATGAATATGTTTATCTCTCAAATGAAGCTGGTTTAAATGTTTGCTGTTTTCCCATTCCTTTCAAAAATCTGAAATGTGATGCCAATGATTGTCTATAAGGCATTTCCATGTAGATCAACCCGTGTTTATTTGCTAAATCGCGAAATATTGGGAGAATTTCTAAATAATGTACATGACAAATATTGGGCAATAAATGATGCAAAGCATGAGCATTAAAACCACCCAATGTCCAATTAAAAAAAGTACTGTCTGCGTTATAATCTACCGAAGTACACATTTGCAATTTAGGCCAACTCATATTCAATTTGTTGTCTTGGTCGGGCACTGGATGTTCTACAAAGTCAGATAAATGAGAAACACCTAAAACCCCAACAAATATTATGGAAACGATAAAATGATTTAAAATAAATGCCAACAAAACAATTGCCCACCCAAAAGGCAAAAGATAAATAGGCAAAATAATCATATAGCCAATATAAAGGAATTTGTAAATTATTAGTTTGATTAGTTCATTTTTTGGAATTTCAATTTTTACAGTTCTACTCGAATAGTTAAACAGCATAAGGGTTTCACGAAAGAAAAACCAGTTTATAGAGTAAAGCAAATAGAGAAAAGGAGCATATATAAATTGGTAGCGATGAAACCATTTCAATTCTTGACTTTCGGTCATTCGGAATAGTGGATTGTTTAATACATCGATGTCGCTACCTTCAACATTTGTATATAAATGATGAGATTCGTTGTGATTTTTTCCCCACACGTAGGCATTGTTTCCCTGCAGATTGAAGCTTAATGAAAATAATATTTTGTTCCAAAATTTACTTTTTACGGCAACTCCGTGTGCTGCATCGTGAGAAATATTAAAAGCTGTCAGGAGAACGGAAAGGCCCATTAGTAAATAGAATGTGTAAAATCCAATTGTTGAAGTACTTGTAATCATAAGTACATAAAACAGAATGTCAAGACTGAAATATAGTGTGATTTTAAAAATCATCGTTTTGTTTCCAGTCTTATGAATTCCCTTTTCCGAAAAGTATTCCTCAATTTTTTCGTTGAGTTCTTTATAGAAGTCCGAACCTTCGTCTTTTGTGAATTTAAGTTTGTTCATAGATATTTCTTTTGTTCAGTGAGTGCTTTTTTGTCCTGTGATGTCTTAGCAACATATTAAATCCTTCCAACATGTTTGCACACGGTTCTCCATGTGATAAGTTTTTTTTGCTGATTTTTAAAATAAAACCCCAATGCCTAAAAATTTCCGAATAAGCTTGCCCCAAATTGTATTTATTATCGAATATATGTATAGGCGCACCTTTTACCCCATTAATTTCTAATATTTTCATATTTCCTGATAAGAAATCGGATACGCTTTTACATTTAATGTCGTAGCGTGCGTAATTGAAAAGCCCTACCTCCGTATTAATTTTATTGAAAATAATTACCAAGCCGTTTGTTAATATTTCTGTTCTTTCAACGCAATTTGCACCATAAGCATTATTGCCGATTGCAATAGGCTGATATATTTTATCCTTTTCTAATACGATATGCAGTTCCTCTTTACAATAGTCTAATACCTTATTGATCCTGTATTTGACATCATCATTCATTAGTAATATTTGTTTTAAATTATGAATCCCATCCCCTTTAATTGTTAAATATTTTCGTTCAGTAATGCTGCTTATTTTTAAGTTCCCGTCAGCATTATGAACAAGCACACTAAGCTCAATCGGATAATTTATGAATTCTTGAATTAAATAATCTGTTGCATGATTTTCATGATATGTCAGTAATTCAATAATTGAATTAATTTTTTTTACAATAAAACCACCTTCGCCTATGTCCGGCTTAACAAATAGTGGAATATATATATCTATTGATTTAAGTTTATTTAGCATTACTGATGCAGCCTCTGATTTCAGAATTAGTATCGTTTTTGGCCTAAATTCAATTGGTATTTTTGAGGTAATAAAGTATTTAGAATCACAAGCAAATCCACCCAAAGGTAATTTGGGGTTGGTTGCAGAAAAATAAAAAAGTTTTTTTGCTCTTATCGAGCCGATAAAAAACACATAAAGGGTTAATGGAAAATACAATAATTCCGTTGGCCAATGCCGCCAAGAAAATAGGGGAATCCTTAATTGCGATATGCGAAAATTATTTAACAAAATTCTCATAAGTTGTTTGTCCCAAAATGCCCAATAACGCCAAAGTGAGAAAAAACTAAATTCTCCAGTTCACCTTCGAATGTTAACAAACGAATAAAAATAACAAAATAACGTACAAAACTCTGAAAAAAGTGTATGGAAATTAACAAACGACAAATTAGAGTATAATGTTATTACATGTCCTGCTGTAAAACCGGGCGTTTGAAAGGCATTCTGCCTTTTGAAGCGAATACGCCTCTGAGTCATATTTTTCAAAAAACAGCATTCTTTAACAATAAATCAAATAAAAATTGAACGCTTAAAATGCGAGCCGGTAAGCTTTTGCCACGGCGATAAAAAGCAATTGCAGAAAACAAAGGGGCTTTAAAAATTTCTACCAATGCCTTGAAATTAAAAAGTCTTAGTTTACTTGCCCGTTGCTTTGCCAATGACCATTTTTACTCCCTACTATTTTGTATGCTTGCGGTATCATTAATCAATTTATTTCGTACATGGTTAATTTTTTAGTGGTTTCAACGAACTGAATTTTATTCAAATTGATTTTAATTTGCTAAAAGTCACTTTCAATTTCTGTTTTAATCATTATTGTTCATGTTCCAGGATATCCAATATTTTCTTAAATTCAACCTGAAGGGATTTGAATTTGGCGATATCAAATAATTCAAACAAAACCCTTAGCTTCATTACAATATTCATTTTTTGTGTTTCTTCGCCGGATGAAATAAATACTTGTTGTATTGATTGCACCACACGGTCTATTGTAATTTTGTTATTCCCGTTGGGGAAGATATGACCTTGATGCTGCAAAATAAATTTACACAACCAATATCTCGGTTCATCCATTAGGTCCCAGAATGTTAACATATTATCAAATACTTCTATATTGTTAAACGACCATTCCAACTCCGAAATAGCAGGCATCACAACTGCATTATTTGGTAATAATTCGTTTAACATAAATGCATTACTTATAGAATACATCGTATTGTCTACAGAGGAAGATTTTCCCAGCGTAAAGGCATCCACATAATTAATAACTGCACTTTGTATAAATTCCACTCGTTGTTTACCGGTATATAACGATGCCAAAGTCTTGTATGCGGAACCCAAAACATTATACAGTGCATGTGCAGTAATAATTTTATTCAGACTTTCTACTTTGCTAATTACTTTTTTAATTTCTTTGATCGCAATTGGTTGTTTTAGATAATAATTAATTTTCAATCTGGAATATTCCACATAACTGTTTAAATTAAAATCATTGCTATTTTTTTCAAAGTATTCAGTAAAATATTCTAAGCTGGTTTTCTCTTCTCCAATTCTGTTGTAAAAAATGGCAATCAATTCGGTGAGTTGGCGCAACAGAATATTAGATGCCTTTGCTCCATTTATGGTATCATTGAATTCCTGAAGGTAACCTTCCTTCTGCACTGCTGAATAATTTGCACCAATTTTATTGATCAGATTTTCCAGGTCTAATTTTACTTGCTCTACAACATAATAATTTTTAACCGCCACCTTTTTTGCGCTGCTTAATTTTTTGAGCGTATAAAACTGATCGCCATAACATTGATAAGCACCCCAGGTATTATTAGAAGGGTAACGTTCATAACACTTACATCTCGCATTTTTGATAGCCTCTCCAAAGTTTTTACCATCCAACATTTCGGAATAAAAATCGGAGGTAAATTCCATGGCTGCCTGATCATTAATTGCCCAACCTGCCGCAACAACAACTTTTACCCCCATTTCAATTAATTGAGTGCCCAAATTCGCAGCTAATTTGTATCTAAATTGTGATGCTTTTTCCACAGCCACATTGCTTGACCCAAGGTGACAACAATTAATAAATACCAATTCAGGAACACTGCTTAATTGTTCAATTTCTTTTGTAGTTAAAAAAACGTCATTTCCAATTACCATTCCTGATAGTTCGGGATTTTCTTCATTAAAGATCCCATGTCCCGCAAGATGCATTATTTTATAATCGGAGCGGAACATTTTTTTAATGATCGTACTGGAGGATTCATTTATACTTGCGGTAGTTTCATATCCAATTTCAGATAGTAGTTTGTTCACCAATTGTGCTTCATCTGCAGCGCCCGGTAAGGTGGGTAAAAAATTTCCGGTATCAGGATTACCTATTATTAGTGCCCTGTTTGCCAGTGTATAATTTACTCCCGGCCTAAACACCTCCGTTGAAAGTTGACGGATCATACCAACCTGTGTAGAAAGCGGTGACGACTGTATAGAAATATCCTGCAGCATTTCCCATGGATAACCCGCAGTTGTTTTATCGAGGATTAATAATAAATTTTGCTGATTGCGGACTGCCATTTTAAAATCATTCGGTATTAATAATTCAAAAATAATCTTTGCCAATTCGCCGTCCCAATTTTGTTTAGTGGAAATTTCATTAATTAATGTTTCAATTATTTCTTTACTGCAATACAATTTTCTCACTTCCTCCCGCGCAGTTCCCATCGACGAACTAAAGGTGAAAACCTTTGTTCGTGTATCATTTTCATTACAAATAAAATCACTTTGTATGGTAATTCTCTGCCACCAATCTATGTTGTTCTCAAAATTTAATCTCTTCCTGCTACCAATCAATTTTTGCAATTTAGGTTCGAAATTAAATTTTGCACTTGTGTTATTTTTTAATTGGTCAAGACAAATTAATGCTTGCAAAGCTCTATCTTCAAAAATTTCAATAAATTCTATTTTATCAATAACAGGCCAAACTTTATCCCCATTATTTCGTATCGTTTCATTTGCTTTATGCACACCGGACACAATTGCTTTTATTGCAGTTTCCACGCTCAATCCCGAATAACCGCAACCTAAAAGCAAAGAACTGATACCGAGTGAATTTGCTGAACCACTATCTTTTTTATTAAACGAACACAAATATTCAATTACTCCCTGTTTAACAGTTTCTTCCAATTGATATCCTGAAAGTTTTTCGGTTTTACCCATACCAACTATCAAGGCACCCAGTGGTTTGCGATTAGGGTTACTAAAATATTTACTTTCGCCGATATTCCCTGGATAATTACCTGTTGCCAATCTTTTACTTAATAAATTATTAAAATAGAAATCGACAACTTTTTCAGCACTCATTATTCCATCACTTCGCAAATGGCCAACAATTATTGGATAGGTTGCATACCTCAGATCGCCGCATTTCATTTCAATGGTAATTGGCGGATAAATTTCTTCATATACTGTTTCCGGCTTTGTAGCACCCAACATTACATTCTCCACATTCTCGAGCGTAAGGTCCTCCACGAGTTGTTCCGGCATATCAAAAACAGGTTTTTCACCGCGTGAAACTGGTAGTTGTTTACTTAGAAGATTTGTTTTCCCTGTTTTTAGGATCTCTCTGATACCGTCAAAAATATCAGGTGCATTTGCCAGATCGCCATGGCCAACCATGGTATAATACACACGGTCATTTTCTTTGATTTCTTTAGGAATTCCCGATGCCCAGGTAACACTGCCATCTCCAAATGGAGTGCCGGTAAATATTAATTTGTCTTCATTACCGGAAGCCAAATTGTAATAAAATCCGTTTACTGTTACTTCGCTTTTTCCTGCTATATAAATAAAATTTTTATCGTTGTAAATTGTTGTATCAAAGGAGCTAACTTTCTTATGAAATGTACTGAATTTTTTAAGCGTAATGTCATCCGGAATCGGCCAATTAACAGATACGAAATGTTGTTTCATTTTTTTCCATGTAGCAACATCTGTAAAATCATGTGCCGTTGTATCTATTGGAAGAAGACTTAAAATGCCGTCATAAGTATTAAATAAATGTAATAATTTTTCTTTCGAGTGCAAAAGATCCAATCCGGCGAGTTGTTTTAAACGCCCGCCCTTACCGACAAGAATTTCCGGAATTAAATAAGAACCTCCCAAAGGAGAACCTAAAAATAACACCTTATAATCTGCAAAAGCGGTAACCTTTTTCCATGTAACACTATGGTTATCCATAAATTCGCGCAACACTAAACCTCCCATACTATGTGCAACAATTTTAATTGTTTTGCCTTTTGCTATCGTTAAAATATTATTAATATAGGTATTCAATTTTTCTGCTTCCCCTTTCATATTCAAACGCCAGTCGTAGGGAAATACTGCCACATCATAATCGTTACTAAATTCCTTTTCAAATTTGTTATAAAATTTTCCGATCAGTGACGTTGCTTTTACATTTGGAGCATCAATGGTAAGTTCCGTAATTTTTCCAAAGGCAATTTTTACAATATCCAAATAGATCTCATCATTATTTTTTGCAAGATTACTTCCTAAAATTCCTGGAATAAATACAATTACCGGTTTTTTACCGCTCACGGTTTTCGGTTTTAAATTACCGAAAATTACACCCCTATCCACATTTTTAGGAAGCGAACGATCAAAGGATTCAAACTCCGGTGCAATCGTATTAATAGGCGCATTGATAGCGCTGTTAGTGGCCTGTTGCGTTTCGCGATTTGCAAAATAGGAGAAATGATTTACGTCAGCACCTTCATGATAAAAATATCCGATATTTTGTTTGCGGAATAAACCCCGCGACATACTTTTTGTATCTACTATCCAATCATTTTTTCCGCGATAAAATAGTTTTGTGATTATTGTAATAATCGCTTTCGGTTTTAAAGCAATTTTATTATTTCCCGCAATAACGTGCAAACTGCCATTTATAACTTCCTGTGGATGATTTAATGCTGCTATAAATTTTGAGTTGGGATTCATCACATATAAACCCGGTAAAATATTAGGACGCGCTTTACATGCCAACACATCGGCCAATAATTTTTTGAATGCAGATAATATGGGCGAAGTTGTTCCACCAAATGCCATATTAATTCCATTAATAAGCACATTCAGATAAAGGTCCAACCGTGTGCTGCACAAAGTAGTTCCTGCTCCGGGACAAGCGACACGAATATATTTTTCAATGGTAATTTCCCTTCCACTAATCTCGGTTTCAAATTTCTTAATTATATTTTCACCAAAATCTTCTGCCATTTGTTCGCGATGTTCCGGCAGAAATCCCGGTTTCTGAATGTCACAATACTTTGCAATAATTTCCCCAACCAATCCCCCTCTGCTGGTGGAAATGATATGTAATTGAACCTTTTTCGGCAACCATTTTATTACTTCTATTGCATTTTCGAACGGCGATTTTGTTAAAGTTTGATGTTCCAGCGCTAAAATTCTGTCGCCATATGTCTGTTTTAAATTCTCCCACAATCCGAACTGCTTAAATTCCACCATTTTATGAAACGAATTCTGTAACGACGCAGCAGTGCCATGCATTAATAATAAATAGGGTTGGGTTGTTTCCTTAATTCGATTGGTAACCTTGGTAGTTCTGAATTCCGCATCCACATAAAACAAACCCGGTGCCGGTTGAATTCTGTTATCCAAAAATTCCGCCGATTTTTTAACAATTGCACCCGTAATATTTCCTTTAGGTTTAAAAATTTTGAATACCTTAAGCACAATATTTTTTAGCCCACCCCTATCATCACTCCCAAACGAAATGCTGGCCGGAATTTCTATTTCCCCGTCATTAAACCCTCTCGAAGCAGGAGCACTATCATTTTGCAAAATAAGGGGCAATTCACCTACCGTCCCCATCCAAAAGGAATCGTCCTCAAACTGAAACTCTGCAATTTCATCATCGTCAGCTTTCACCAAAACTGTATCGCCACCATCGCGAGTGTCGCTTAAAACTACAGCATGCTGAATTTCATATCCATCAATTTCCTCTTGGTTTGGTGTATTGGTGGTATTAAAACCGGTGAGTTTGAAATGTCGTGTCATGATAGAATAAATTTTAGCAGTTTAAGTAGTAAATATTACAGAGATTATAGGAATTTGCCCTAAGTAAAAATAGTTTTTTCGCATCTTATTTTCAAATTTGTAGCACATATTTCAACATACCGAGGGCGTTGTGATGTCACAATATTTAGAATTTGTAAAATGTCCTTTTGATATTAGTTAAGGGCTAATGCCCAATTGCAAATGTTGGATTTTGGGACATGAGAATTGCTTTGTAAAAAATGGATAAACAGATTCTAAAATATTTTTACATCCATACATTGAAAAAGGTATTGCCAAAATAAAATGGCTGTGATCAATAATGGCGTAAGTAGCTTACAGATTAGTTGCAAACGCGTATTTTAAATAAAATACAACATCCAACTTCCGCAAACCTCGTTAGAAGCCATACAAATCAACCTAAATTAACGGCATATTCGAAATTATGCCGTCAAATTAAAAAAGCAAACCTTGCAACTTTGCGCACATTTGCAAATTCATGCAAAAACGTAAGCCGCAGTTAAATATTTTTAAACTGCGTAACGTTAATATTGAATCCTGAAATCCTGGTAATGCTTACATTTATAACATAGTGCGCACCCTCGGCATTACCACTGGTGGCAATGAAATCGAGGGTTAAATTGGCTGGTGTTTGGGTAATTGTATGTTTGTCAATAAAGTCATCACGATCATACCAATGGTTCCCATCATTTTCAAACAAACTCAGTGTTGAAAATCCTTCGTAAAGAAATTCATCATTTAGCATCTTCGTTTGACCCTTAGTCATATTAGGTAATGATCTTTTTGTACCATTAAATGTCACGTATAATTCATCCGTAAAAGTCTCTGCCTGTTCATTACAGGTGATTGAATTAAGTCGGAGATTTGCAGTCATGCTTGTGCCCTCGTCGGTAATAACACTTACATTCATTACATAGCGCGCAGGCAAAGCATTGCCAGAGGATGCACGAAATTCAAGTGTTAAATCTTCTGCCGATTCAGAGATGGTATGTTTTGCAATAAAGTCATCTCCATCATACCAATGATTACCGTCATCCTCAAACAAACTCAGCTGCTGGGGACCCTCGAAAATAAATTCAGTGGTTAGCGACTTTGTTTGACCTTCGGTCATGCTAGGCAATGAAGTTTTTGTACCGTTAAAGGTAACGAATAACTCATCCGTGAAGGATTCTGCTTGTGTTAAGCAAGTAATTGATCTAAGTTTTAATAATGCCATAAGAATAATTGTGTTTTATTATGAAATTAAACTATTTAATATTTGGGTTGTTTAACGGCTTCGCCGCAATTTTTCTATCATTCATTTCTTGCAATCGGTTCGGTTATTACGATCGCTAATGGGCTTCCGATAACTCGTTTATTTCCGCCGCGTTTAAGCCCCTTGCAAAACTCCCTAAACATAAAAACTATTGACAAGCGGGTTACTTATTCCGGATTTTAGCACACCAACAAAAACAGTTTTCGCAATACCTTTATGAACTGTATTTCAAATATAAATACCGATTTTCACTAATTCTGTATACAGGTTCAAATTCACGGAAAACTACAACTCCCCATTTGTCACAAAAAGTTATTATATTTTTACACTATTGTGGTACAAACTAAGCTGCGTCAGCAAAAACGCTCATTCGATTGGCGATTTAAAAACATGTCACAAAAATCTCTGCCTTATTCCTGTCACATTTTATTAAATATTTATGTAAGTGCATTGACTTTTTAACGTTTTTAGCAGATTTAAAGGTTATTATAACCAATTAATATTTGCAATACTTTATGTTAAAAGAAAATGTAGTATGCCTGAAAACCTGCCCAAAAATGAGATCTCGCCATAGATAATTTAAATTCGGGTGATCTCCCTGAAACAATTGCTGCTATTTGTACCGCATCAAATTGTTTGTTATCCCAACATTTGTTTTTTAAAGGTATTGTCATGCCCAAACCAAAATCAAATTCCGCGACTAGTGGTGAAATTTCTGAATATGAAAGATCATGAAAATTATTGCGGAATTGTCCCTGCAGAAAACCATTATATAAGTAATAATTAAGTCGTGGATTCAAAAATAAATACAATTCATATCGATAATCTTCCTTTAAATAATCTAAATAATTTATATTGCTGGTAAAAGTTGCCATTTCAACAGTTGATTTTGGAGGACTTCCAATAGATTTAATTCTTTGATCAATCAATTGATTACTGTATAATCCACTAGCAGAATTTAAAATACTACCGTTTGTATTAAACCAATTTCTTGGATCTAATAATCCAAATTTCAAACCCAATTCAGTTTTCACTCCAGTATAATATCCAATTCTCAACTCTATATTCTGATAAAAGTCAAATAATTTGTGGTCTTTTAAAGATTCTAGAGCACTCGGAGTTTGCAGTTCTTTCCAGTTCACAGTATATAAAAATGTAAATTCACCTCCATTCGATATCTGATTGTTCCATCCATTGGGATATATTCGGTCTCCACCTCCCCATCCCTGTTCATGCATATATCCTTGAACGGCTTTAGGTATATGAGTTCCATACAAGCCATAAATCAAAGAACTTGATCTCAATTTCGAGACATCTAATTTTGTTTTCTGAACCTGTATAAAAATAATACCAGCAAAAGGTCGGTCATTTACTATTTTATCAATTGAATCAATGGCCTCACCTAAGTAACGCGGTGTAAAACCTGTTCCTCCTAAATTTAAGCTTTGAGCGGTTAACGTCATGTCATTACTCTCATCTTCATAATCAAAACCCCACATCACTTTGTCAATCGTACGCAATGGTTTAAATAAGCATCTTGGTTTTTTACGCGGAAGTGTAAAAGCAATTCCCATGGTGTAATTTCTATCCTCATTAAGAATGTTTAAATAATTTATTGGAGGAATATTTAAAAAAATATCTTGCTCCACAGTTAACCCGGCAATACTGCTAGATTGAGACAATAAATTTGAAGCAAAAAACGAAATAAGTGACCAAATAATTAGAAATTTTTTTATCATAATATTATTTTATTTTGCTTCCGTTATAAATCATACTAATTATTTTTTTGTTTTTCCAACCTCCAACATGTGCATTTTTAGGATGTGCAAATAAACACAACCAAACCCGTGCATTATCTATTACACACCCTGACACAATTAATCTACTATTGTTCTCACAATAACCATATTCATCCCGTGATGCCCATAATGCATAACCTAGAATATCATTGGGATCATAAAAACCTACAAGCTGAAAAGAGTCTTGATTTAAATTGCAAATAAAATTGCAAATATGTGCGGTATTGTTTTGGTAGTATTCTTTAAAATTATCCCCATCAGAGGCATTTAGTTCATCAACGCTTAAAAGTGGAATTTGATTCGAAAGTGAAAAAATAGTTTTAATAGTTGTCTTTTGAATGCTTGTTGTAAGGGCAATCTTCTTACTATTTGAAAACCACTTTACCGAGTCAATTTCATTTAATTGAATATCAGGGTAAATACAAACAGGAATAATGTCGCGCTCCAAAATGTTTGATCCTTCAGAATTACTTAATAAACTTTTTCCTTCATATATAATATCATTTAAGACATCAAAAACGATTTTGGTTCCAAGACTACCTGTCACCAAATAAATATCAGTGTTGTCCAATGGTATTTCAGAAATAAATCCACTCGGAAGATCTTTGTATCCGTACATGTATTTCATCGCTTCAATAATTGGAGCTTGTATTCTACACTTGTAAAATGGAGATTTATACAGTACAAAATCTGAAAAATTTTCATTCATTATTTTTGTTTGTATATAATTATTAACTGGGGCCCTAGAATTTTTTGTTTGTTGGTGATTTTCCTTCAGCCATCCCTTGAATTCTTCTGTAATATTCGACCAATGAACAGAATAAAATGTAATTTTATTTGAACCTTGACTATATTGAGAGATAAATATTCTCCCCTCATTTACATTTATTGTTTTACTGGCAACCTTGGTATATTCATTTGTTTCTTTCATTATACCAGCAATAAACTTTTCAGAAAAATCAAGTTCTTGGGGACCAACGCCATGTGTAATGAAAATTCGAATATCTGTACTATCTACATCTTTATTATCTATAGAACTTTTAATTCCATCAAATTCATTACTAACTGAGTGAACTTTTAAAATACTGCAGGAAGTACAAAAATTATACAATAAAATAATAAAAAAGAAAAACGTAAATTTGTTTGTTGTCATAAAATATGTGTTTGGCATTATGAGAAAATAATAAATAACGTAATCAAATATAAAAATAATATAAAGTTATAAAACGGTAATTAATATCTAATAATATAAAAGCGAATATTGGCGCGTTAACTTGTAAATTAATTTATTTCTTACCCTCTCTTTTTATTCAAAACTAGAACCTCGCTTTTTGAGAGATGCTTTTATGCTCAGTGCTTTTAATTGACCTTGATGTCATTTGAGTTCTGGAATATGTTTGATAAAATCAATAAAGGAAACACATCTATTCTTTGGTATGAATTTAGAAATCCATCCCTTTCCTGTCCCTTTTTCGTTTCCTTGTTCTTTTCTTAAGGGTGTTTTGAATTGCAATGGAGTGTCAAGAAAATAATATGTATAAATGGATGTATTGTTGTCATTTCCGTGTTTGACTCCTTCAATCCAATTGTCAACTTGTACTGTGTTACCCGAAAATGCTTCTAAGTCTGACCGAAATATTTCAATTTCGTTGGGTTTTAAAGTTAGAATTCCTAATATTTTTGATAGATTAATTATTCCTTCTTTTGGAGTTGCGCCACGAGTAAAGTATGGTGCAAAATAGATTGGAGTTCCAAACGTTTGGTCTCGCCGATATACACCATAGTTTTGGAAGCGTAAAATTTCAGTTTGGTCCTTGAGGTCCTGAATAAGGATTTCTTTTATTTCTCTCATTTTATAATTTTTTGTTGCGAATTTCAAAAAAGTAGATACGATTACTTTGTCGGTAAATTTTTTACTGCTATACAAATCAATTAGCTCTAACCAACTTGTGTTTCTGATTTCTGTGCTATCTTGAAACTGTTTATAGGTGTCACGTTCTTGTGTTAAGAAGCATAATATTTTCTTCTTACAAGACTTGTCAAAAGAGGTTAAGTATTGTGTACGTTGGTTTAGTACTTTACTGTTGTTTACCTTGCACTCAACAATGATGTGGTATTCCTTTTTATTTACAATTTCAATATCTGTTCTTCCTTCAACTCTGTCTTGTTCAGTCTTAATATCCGCACTAAAAAAATTAGCTTCGTTATTAGCTTGCTTAATACCTAAAAAATTTAGAAATTCAAAATAGCAATCTTTATCACTTGCAATTAGAAAAGAAAAAACCTTTGCTAAAGCAGTCTCGTTACTGCCTAATAAGTCAAAGTAAGAAAGTGGGGTTTTTTTTGTATCGGCACTTTTTAATATCATATTCTGTCAACTAGAAGTTGGTCTTCATAGCATATGGTATAACTCATTTATACCTCTTAATCTATAGTAGTTATACACTATAAATTAGATCCACAATCCCTACAAATTAATAAATCAATACAATTTATTTTACATTTCCATAGCATCAGGTTGATTTGGTAAACTTGTGCATTTTCAAGATTTGCCATATGTATCAATTTGCATTCTGTAATTATTATTTTAACATTAGTAAATATGCGTATGCTTGCCACAAAACACAATAAGTACACATTGCATTAACAAATAAATAAAACATCACGTAACAAACAGGAAATCTAAAGTCCAATAAAACTCATCTGAAGTATATTCCAATCAACCGTTAAGGCAATTCGCGTTCGTGTTTCAAATGTGTGGTAAAAGTATTATTAGGACAATTCTACTTCTTTACAATACCAAAGCTGAATATAACATTTGTAAAATCCAAATTTTGGATGCATATTCACTATTTATAGTGAATATGGACTTTACATAACGATTTTTTAACATTGGCATTCATCAAAACTATCTCCAACACCCTTTCGACCCTTCCAAAGCCCTAAAACGGGCTCCTTTGGCAAACAACTCCTCAAAATCCCCCTTGTACAGTTGGGGCCGGAATATTCAATAAAAAGTCTATATCATTTAGATACCTTGCTCCGGGTAATGTTGAAAAAAATGGGAGGTCGGGAATGCAGTGATCTATACAAAATAACAATAATTCTGTGGAAATTGAATCGTCCATTAATAAACGGAAAATATGTTCCTGGCTAAGTTTCGCGTCAAAATATGGATTATTTAATAATGGAAAAGCAGAATTGACACCAAAAACCATTTCCACCCCTCCTTTTGGATTAAAAAAAACCAACCCGGATTTATCAATTTCCGAAAAATTCATTTCAGCTTCATCTCTACCGAGAAATCCATTCTTAGTATTACCATCCGTAAGCTTTTCAATTTCCTTTTTAGAAAGGTTTGAAGATTCATAGGTAAAATTCAAATAACTTATAAAATAACTTTTTATTTGATCCGAGGGCATAAAAACAATTTGCGATCCTCCATTAAAATTTTTAAACAACAAAAATTGATGTGCAAGAGATTTTTCAACTGGTTTATTATCACTCAAAAAATTTACAGCTATTTTGCTTTCAATTGAATTTTTTTCCTTCGATATTAAATTTTCATCAGGCGGCTTACCAATCAAACTTCCCGACATCCACCATTCCCTTTTCGATAATACAATTGACAAATAAAAAATGTCACTCCTTTTTAGTTCTGTAATTGGTCCCTCAAATGATTTTTTTGTGAGTTCAAATTATTTGCCGGATGCAATATGTTCCAACATTACATTTTTATTGTTTTGTCCCTTATAAAAAAAATAGCCCCTTATTCGCGGTGAAATATTTAAAAAATCGTTACTTAGTGCATGATTACTACCCAAAATCTCGGCTGCCCATTCTTTGCCGGTTAAACTCAATAAACGTGTTTTTACTCCATGCAAATTTTCGGTTCTAAGATCATATTGATACTTTAAAAATCTTTCTTCAGTGCCATGATCCTCCAAAAATGCTAATTCAGCTAATAACATATCTTTTGAGGTATCGGTATAAAAGAGATACGCTTTAAATAAAATGGTATCCATTAATTCGCGGGCCGCATAGAAAACATCTTCATTTTCATCCAGCTGGTAAAAGGATTTCAAATATTGATTTTGTGGTGCATAATCCCAAGCTTTTTCAAAAATGTCCATTACGTTCAAAGAAATTACATTGATAAATTCATTAAATGGTTCTATAAATTTTTCGTTTTGCAGTATTTCCAAAATACCATATTAAGAAACATATATCCTGCACATTTATTTCTTCCTCCACATATTCATTTAATTTAAAAAATGGCAATTGTATTTTATAAAGGCGTTTATGCAATCGAATAAAGCTGTTCCAAATATTTGTCTCAGAAATGATATCCTCAAAATAGGAAGTTAACAAACATGCCAGATCTTTTAAATCCTCATCCTCGAAGCCAATCTGCAAACTAAATGTTTGTTTTGTTTGATTTAATACTTTTAAAACATCATTGCTTAATTTTAAGTAATAACTATCAGTTGCTGTTTGATCTGTGTAAGGTTTTAGGCACAGCCAGTCTTTGATGTAGATTTTGTTGTTCATTTGTAAGAGGTATGCATCAGGTCGCAAAAATAGGGTGTTTTGGGTATTATTGGAGAGGTAATTTGTATGGGATTAATGGATTGTGCGCAAATTGTCTGAATCGTGGATTTTACGGATTAATGGTTTGTGATGAAATTGTCTGAATCGTGGATTTTACGGATTAATGGTTTGTGATGAAATTGTCTGAATCGTGGATTTTACGGATTAATGGATTTCGCGGATTTTGTTTTAATTGTTTAGTTTATGGATTAATGGATTGTGCGCAAATTGTTTGTATCG
>CAZXBG010000048.1:20726-23932 GCA_964638865.1 uncultured Chitinophagales bacterium
TGTTTTAATTGTTTAGTTTATGGATTAATGGATTGTGCGCAAATTGTTTGTATCGTGGATTTTACGGATTAATGGATTTCGCGGATTTTGTTTTAATTGTTTAGTTTATGGATTAATGGATTGTGCGCAAATTGTTTGTATCGCGGATTATATGGATTATTTGATTACACGAATTTTTGAGAGAGTATTAATCTTTTGAATTCTAGGCTTTTTGAACCGAAATTGATGAGTAGTCCAATTTCAAGTTTGTATGCCTTTAAATAATTAAGTGCCTGCGCTAAATGCACATCCTCCAACCTGATAACTGCTTTTAGCTCAACCAACACCTTTCCTTCTACTACAAAATCAGCTCTCCTTGTTCCTATCGGTTTTTCCAAATTTTTATAAAAAATATCTTGCTCAATTTCTCGTGCAAATTCAAGTCCTGTTTCACTCATCTCATAAGCTAAAGCCCTTTGGTATATGACTTCCTGAAACCCATTACCAAGAAATTTATGGACTTCAAACGAAGATCCTATAATTTTTTCTGTTATGTCTTTATATTTTAAATCTTTCATATTGTCTGAATTGTGGATTTTTCGGATTAATGAACTGTGATGAAATTGTCTGAATCGCGGATTTTAAGGATTATTTGATTACACGAATTTTTGAGAGAGTATTAATCTTTTGAATTCTAGGCTTTTTGAACCGAAATTGATGAGTAGTCCAATTTCAAGTTTGTATGCCTTTAAATAATTAAGTGCCTGCGCTAAATGCACATCCTCCAACCTGATAACTGCTTTTAGCTCAACCAACACCTTTCCTTCTACTACAAAATCAGCTCTCCTTGTTCCTATCGGTTTTTCCAAATTTTTATAAAAAATATCTTGCTCAATTTCTCGTGCAAATTCAAGTCCTGTTTCACTCATCTCATAAGCTAAAGCCCTTTGGTATATGACTTCCTGAAACCCATTACCAAGAAATTTATGGACTTCAAACGAAGATCCTATAATTTTTTCTGTTATGTCTTTATATTTTAAATCTTTCATATTGTCTGAATTGTGGATTTTTCGGATTAATGAACTGTGATGAAATTGTCTGAATCGCGGATTTTAAGGATTACTGGATTTCGCAGATTCTATTTGAACTGTGCAATTTACGGATTTTAAAATCTGTGCCATCCAGTAATCCGTTTAATCCGCGATGCAGACTTTTCCATTAAAATTTTTTCATTGTTGAATGTTGTTTCATCTCTGTATTTTTTAGAGTTGGTTGCAATTTGCAAGTAACTAATTTTACAGTTTTCAAAGTATGACAATTCGTCACGGGTTCAATAATATGTTTGGAAGTATTTTGGTTAAATATCCATTATAGGCGATAATAATTTATCGAAAACACACAATACACAAAACTTATTTGATTTTTAAATGTTACAAATCCTAAATTATACTAAACTTTAAATTTGAAACTTTTAAAGGTTTGTACTAAGGCACTTCTGTTCTTATACTGCGATATATACTGCAAAATAAGAGGTGTTAACATTTCGCTACCACCTTCAATACGCAAAATTTTAGAGAACAGTGTGCAAACATATTCATAGTGATTTCTTCCGGTATTAGTTTTAAGATAATTGTCGATTGCAATTTTAAATAATTGTAAGGTCTCTTGCGGAAATTGTTTAACAATAACATCATAATAATTTTCCATGACGCTTGTTGAAACATGTTTCTTTATATAGGCTAATAAACTTTCGGTATCTTTTTCCTCAACATATAAATCTGCCAAGCTGGAACTGAAATATTTTTTTGTAGGGTTATATCGGTTAATCCAAGTTGGCAACTCCAAGTTCCAACTTTCCCCTTTGAAGGTGGACTTATATATGCGATAATATTTAAGTTGAAAATAATTCTTTAGCAAAATGGAGGTTACGCGCCTAATAGTGGGAATATCATGTTGTTTTTGAGCAATGGTTAATAGATGGTCGCTCCATTCACTATGTTGAAAATCATCATCTGGATTATCTGTTTTTAAGACATCCATAATCAGCTTTTTTGCATGCTCATATTTTTTCTCTTGAATTAGCAGTTCCACAACTTGGTTCCGAAAGGATGGAATTTGAATATTTTGCTCCAATATTTTTCTGGCCTGTTCACTATTATTGTTGTTTTGATAAAAATTGATCTTTCGCCGTAAAATTATTTCTGTTTCATAAGTACCATTATCTCCGACTTCCAGTAATTGTTTATCCTGCAGAGCAAGAAATATTTCTGCCTGTTCCTTTGTTGATATAATCTGCGAAATAAAATTATTAAATTCATGCAAAATAGGAGTGCCCCGATATTTTGATTTAATCATTTCGTTAATGCTATACTCGAATAATTCCATAGCGTTCACCAAGGGGTTTTTTGCAATTTCGATCAGATGGGCAAATGGTTCTTCGTAATAAATTGGATCTATATTTTCGATTATTTCAGAATCCATTTCCAAAATACGATCCGAATACTCTTCAATACAAGCTTTAAAAATTGCAATAGCCTGGTCATATTGATTTTTCTCCATAAAATCCCTTGCCTTGGCAAACCATTCTTCCAAAATATAAATCTGAAGGGGATCACCCTCATAATCGTAAATATCTTCATAATCAAAACTAACTTTATGCAGTGCCTTTCGCAGTATTTCATTATAACTTATGTCACGTTTCTGTTTCACTTTATGTAGAAACTCCAAAAAAATGGTATTTTGAAGTTCAGGATTATGTTTAGCCAATTTTAAAACAAATTCACGTAGATCAGCATGTGGTATATTTTTTATAAGATCTTCTAAATTAGGATCCTTGCTTTTTGTTTTAGTAACATCTTCTTTTATCCGTTTGTCGATTGCCGTACGTATAAAGTCAATATGTTTACAAGGATCATAATCACTCGGACAAGAACAGGAATAACTGATTAGTTTTTCCCCATCCAATTTAATCTTAATATTATAGATGCCATAATTACCATGGTATTTTGCTTTCCATATATTTGTGGAAGTTTCAACGAGAGAGATTATTTCTTTGGACATTTGAATTTTTGGAATGTTATTAAATAATATTCAACCTTTAAAATTATTACTATTCTTGCTTACATCAAAAATTTAATATCAATAGTAAGTATAAGTTATTTTTTCTGGTGAGTGAATATTTCGGTCATACTGCACCACCGATTCCGGACCAATGTGCACCACCGATT
>CAZXBG010000049.1:0-23863 GCA_964638865.1 uncultured Chitinophagales bacterium
CAACTGGCTTTTACAATACCGCAAATGGTCGCAATGCCCTTTATTCAAACACCACCGGCTCTGCAAATACCGCTAATGGTCGCGCTGCCCTTTATTCAAACACCACTGGCTTATCCAATACCGCAAATGGTAGCTCTGCCCTTTATTCAAACACCACTGGCTTTTACAATACCGCAAATGGTAGCTCTGCCCTTTATTCAAACACCACTGGTATTAACAATACCGCAAATGGGTACAGTTCCGGTTCTTTCAATGACGATAACAATGATTGCACATTTCTTGGTTATGATGCAGATCAAATAAGCGGCACATCTTACACTAACTCCACTGCAATAGGCTCAACCAGCCGCATTACCGCAAGCAATCAGATCCGTATCGGCAACTCAACCATTACCTCAATTGGCGGTTATCAGAACTGGACCAACATAAGTGATGGCAGATATAAAAAGGAAATTAAAGAAAATGTGCCCGGATTGGAATTCATCAATAAACTAACACCGGTTACTTATCATTTGGATGTGAGCGGGATTAAAACATTTTTGGGTGAAGAAATAACAGGCGAAGAAAACAAAGAAGGATTTATTGAAAAAACTGCTGAACAAAAAAGTTTGATTGAAACCGCAGTAAGAGAAAAAGAACAAATTATTTACACAGGATTTGTTGCTCAGGATGTTGAAAAAGCAGCTAATGAAATTGGTTACGATTTTTCAGGGGTTGACAAACCGCAAAATGAAAATAGTTTATATGGTTTGCGTTATGCAGAATTTGTGGTGCCTTTGGTTAAAGCAGTGCAGGAATTAGATGAAGGAGCCAGGAACCAGGAACCAAGAATCAAGATGCTTGAAACTGAAAATGAGGAATTGAAATCAAGATTAGAAAAATTGGAAACATTATTAAATGTGAATTCAACATCTGAAACCGAAATTGATAATTTCCAAAAAATAATTCTTACCTCCAATGGCAATGCAGCAATACTCGCACAAAATATTCCCAATCCATTTATGGGAACAACAATTATTCAATATTTTATTCCGGAAAATGTGTTATCTGCTCAAATAAAAATTACGACACAAAGCGGCGTTGAATTAAAAATATTTGACATAACCACCGGACATGGAAGTGTTGAAATTGATGCATCACAAATAACAAGTGGTAATTATTTATATTCTTTAATTGTTGATGGAAAATTAATTGATACTAAAACGATGGTGTTGATAAAATAAATCAATTATACTCAAAACCATTCTGTTTGTTTATTGCGATGGTGGTGACAAAATAATTCAATGATACATAAAACCATTCTGATATTTTTTGTCGGGATGGTTTTGATCAAATAAATAAACTAAATCTAAAATCATCCCGATATTTTGTCGGGATGATTATTACAAAATAAATCATTAATACTGTTAACCATCACTATTCTCATTTACAACTTCCCCGTTTAACCTCTGGCGATAAAATACCTGATGAAAAGACGGTATGGGCTTTTAGAGAAAACGTAACAAAAACAGGCCTTACAGAAGAATTATTTGCTCAATTTATAATTTATTTAGAAAGCAAGAATTTGATATTTAACCAAGGTCAGTTGGTTGATGCCAGCTTTACTGTAGCACCACGCCAACCTAACACAAAATAAGAAAATAAAAAATGTAAAACAAGGTGAAGCATATACTATTTATATTACATCTATAAATAAAGAACAAGAAGAAAGCCTGCCTGGTAAAACAGTAATTGCATATATAAAATAAGTGCCAGTTCTCAAATTATTTTTATTTCAATTCAATTAATGTAAGAAAGGCTCCTTGATAATAATTTAAAAAATAGGGTATTTTAGTTTTATTTAATTCTTTCACTCTTTAGTCATTGCGAAAGTTTTTCAATTAAAAATAGATATTCAAAAACATGAATCTAGCTCATTCTTCTGACGACAGTCTTTACGAAATTTTTTTACACATAAAAATAAATATAGCAAAAACTTGGAGCAATTTCATTTTTCTGGATTTATATTTTTCTATACTAAAGTTTGATACTTCTTCTCCCCCGATTGTGGTATTTTCTCTTTCCTTGTTTTAATTGAATTTTGCCTTAAATAAAAAACAAATCATGATGAAATTTACATTTACTCTTATTAGTGCATTATTAATTACAAATTATATGCATGCACAAACCAACTTATTTCCTACAACAGGAAGTGCGGGCATTGGAACTATCACCCCAAGCGCCTCATCATTACTTGACATGTCATCCACTACACAGGGATTGCTTGCACCTAGAATGACAAAAACACAAAGAGATGCTATCTTATCTCCTGCTGTAGGTTTATTAATTTATCAAACTAATTCAACAGCGGGGTTTTATTATTACGATGGAGCTGGATGGAAAGCTGTTACATCAAAAGGCGCTTCCACAGGTCTAAATAATTTAACTACTACGTCCATAAACGCAGCTCTACTTCCAAATGCAAATAACACTTTAGATCTTGGTTCTTCCATTTTAAATTGGAATGAAATCTATGTAAACTCAATTAAGTTTATGGATGGAACTACTCAATCTACCGCATCAGCAGGAGGGGGAACAACCTATACTGCAGGAACAGGAATTAATGTAACAGGCACTACCATAACAAATACTTCCCCTGATCAAACTGTAGTTCTTACTTCCGGCACAGGAATTTCTGCGACTGGTTCTTATCCTAACTTTAATATCGCCAATACCGCTCCCGACCAAACGGTAGCTTTAACACAAGGAGGAGCAACAACCATAACCGGAACGTATCCGAATTTCACTATTTCATCTACAGATAATAACACTACTTATACCGGCGGAACAGGAATTAATGTTGCAGGAACAGTAATTAACAATACCGCTCCCGACCAAACGGTAGCTTTAACACAAGGAGGAGCAACAACCATAACCGGAACGTATCCGAATTTCACTATTTCATCTACAGATAATAATACGACTTATACTCCCGGAACAGGGATTGGAATTATTGGAACAACCATCAGTAATACGTCTCCTGACCAAACAGTATCCTTAACGGGTGGTGGAATTACAGGTATTACCGGAACCTATCCAAACTTTACAATATCCTCAACTGAAACCGACCCTCAGGTAAGCAGTTCAGTAACTAACAAGATTCCAAAGTGGAATGGCAGCGCACTTACAGATGGGATTATTTTTGACGATGGAACCAATGTTGGAATAGGTAACACCGCGCCTACTGCTAAGCTTGATGTTACAGGGGATGCAAAAATAAATGGAATAACCGTTGGTCGTGGAGGCGGTGGTGTGAGCACAAATACCGCAAATGGTAGCTCTGCCCTTTCTTCAAACACCACTGGCTTTGAAAATACCGCAAATGGTAGCAATGCCCTTTTTTCAAACACCATTGGCTTTTACAATACCGCAAATGGTCGCTCTGCCCTTTATTCAAACACCACTGGCAATTCCAATACCGCAAATGGTATCACTGCCCTTTATTCAAACACCACTGGCTATTACAATACCGCTAATGGTTACCAAGCCCTTTTTTCAAACACCACTGGCTTTAGCAATACCGCAAATGGTCGCTCTGCCCTTTATTCAAACACCACTGGCTTTAGCAATACCGCAAATGGTAGCAATGCCCTTTATTCAAACACCACTGGCACTGAAAATACTGCAAATGGTATCTCTGCCCTTTATTCAAACACCACTGGCACTTACAATACCGCAAATGGTATCTCTGCCCTTTATGCAAACACCACTGGCACTTACAATATCGCAAATGGGTACAGTTCCGGTTCTTTCAATGATGATAACAATAATTGCACATTTCTTGGTTATGATGCAGATCAAATAAGCGGCACATCTTACACTAACTCCACTGCAATAGGCTCAACCAGCCGCATTACCGCAAGCAATCAGATCCGTATCGGCAACTCAACCATTACCTCAATTGGCGGTTATCAGAACTGGACCAACATAAGTGATGGCAGATATAAAAAGGAAATTAAAGAAAATGTGCCCGGATTGGAATTCATCAATAAACTAACACCGGTTACTTATCATTTGGATGTGAGCGGGATTAAAACATTTTTGGGTGAAGAAATAACAGGCGAAGAAAACAAAGAAGGATTTATTGAAAAAACTGCTGAACAAAAAAGTTTGATTGAAACCGCAGTAAGAGAAAAAGAACAAATTATTTACACAGGATTTGTTGCTCAGGATGTTGAAAAAGCAGCTAATGAAATTGGTTACGATTTTTCAGGCGTTGACAAACCGCAAAATGAAAATAGTTTATATGGTTTGCGTTATGCTGAATTTGTAGTGCCATTGGTTAAAGCAGTGCAGGAATTAAGTTCGGAAAATGGCGCATTGCTAACTAAAAATGAAGAGTTGGAATCACGTTTGGAAAAATTGGAAACATTATTAAATGTGAATTCAACATCTGAAACCGAAATTGATAATTTCCAAAAAATAATTCTTACCTCCAATGGCAATGCAGCAATACTCGCACAAAATATTCCCAATCCATTTATGGGAACAACAATTATTCAATATTTTATTCCGGAAAATGTGTTATCTGCTCAAATAAAAATTACGACACAAAGCGGCGTTGAATTAAAAATATTTGACATAACCACCGGACATGGAAGTGTTGAAATTGATGCATCACAAATAACAAGTGGTAATTATTTATATTCTTTAATTGTTGATGGAAAATTAATTGATACTAAAACAATGGTGTTGACGAAATAAAAAATTAAGGGTATTGAATTCGCCCGCAGAGGGTAACTTCTGCGACTGTTTTATGAAATTTATGTCTGTTCCTTTGGATTGGTAATAAAATGTTGTAAATTTCGATTTGAGAGTTTGAAAACCCTTACAAATCCTGACTTTCATATTACCCGATATCCTATCACCAGTATTGGTGATTGAACCAGATTTTAAAGTCAATTAGTTTTGTAATATTATTTTAATTGTAAATTTTATTATATATGGGCGTAATTGGAGATATACAACAAGCTATAACAGACAGCGTTGCAAGTGAAAAAAGAGCATTTGCACCTTTGATGAAACCAGTTATCGAGGCGAATCCAGATAACAGTTTATTTAATGATAATTACCTCCCTTCTGCAACCTCAGGAAATTAAATAAAAAATTATTTAAAGCAAAGAGGCAAAGGAGCCGTTGTTGCTATTATTGATACAGGTATATTTTCAAAACATGTTGATTTGAAAGGTAAAGTGATAGCAAGCATGGATTATGATGGTAACACAAAGAATATCAAGGATAAACATGGTCATGGAACGCACATTGCCGGTATTATTGATGGGGATTCAAGTGTAACGTCCGGTGGCATTGCCCCAAGGGCAAAAATGGTGGCGGATTAGGTTATCAATGGTATAAAGGTGCATCATTAATTGCAGGAGCAACATCAATTAATTATACCGCAACGATTGCGGGTAATTATAAATGCCGGGTTACAAAAATTGCGACGGGTTGTTTTAAAAATTCGAATACAATTTCGGTTTCTGTTCCATGTAAAGAGGGCGATCAAGATAGCTATCTGGAAAACACTCAATTAACTATTTACCCCAATCTTGCCGACCATCAATTTACTATCGAATTTTATTCAGAAAATCTGCCCGCCCAACAATTAATTCTTTCTATAGTAAATATTCTGGGAGAAGAAATATACGCGGGGAGCGGAACATGCAACGATGGCCGGTTCACACAGAAGATTGATTTGCTAATGGCAGCTTCAGGCATTTATACTGTTTTCATAAAATCAGAAAAACAAATTATCGGAATAAAAAAACTGATCATCAATTAACTTTTAGAAAAAATTAATTTCATTTCTAAATTAAAAACAATGCAACAGGCACACATCTACAACCAACTCGTCAGGTTTTACAACCGCTCAAGAAACAAATTGTCAAGATTAACAACACAAGGAATAAATCTCCGCAAACAAGGAATTCTGAAAAACGCATTGTGCAATTGTATAAAATATACAATATGTTATCACCTCTACCCTCAATTTGTCAACGGGCTATTCGCATCACAAACCGGCGGACAAAGATTTGATCCATTTCGGCCTGTGGTATAAATGGTTTCTGTATTGTCCTGGCCATCATCTGTGATGCCTACTACAATTGATACAGGTACTCCAACGGAGTCTTGGCCATAATATAATCTATAGGCCGAAGTGTTTGGATTTGACTTGGAAACATTATTCATTGCTTCCAGTTGTCCTGATTCTATCCTTAAGCCATTAATTCCAGATTCTGCTCCCGCAGCACTGTTTCTGTAATTGCTGATATTGTTTCTGGCTTCTGATTGAGATACCGGTTTTGATTTGTCATCTCCGGCAGGGGAGAGTGACATCATTAATAATGTAGTCGGAACAATTGTGCTGATAGTTAACAAAATGGTCAACTTCTTGTACCACTTGATCTTTTGTGTATTTTCCATAAAAATGTAAATTTGTGAGGTTATTGGTTAAATATTTCAAAATTAGATTACCGGCTAAAGATAACAATCTTTCAATAACACAAACTTACTTTTGAATACACACGCAAGAATCGCTGAATATATGACTGTACGGTTTAATTTACAGGTCTTAATTGCCCTGCTATTTATAAATATATTTCAAATAAACGCCGGCAACAATGCCAATGGGAAAGATTTACCTGCAGAGGAGAACTATACCTTGCCGTCTATTGATAAAATATCTTTAGAAAAAGATCTTGAAATTGCTGCGAAGGGAAAAGAAACAATTGCTCTGTTAGGCGAACTTGCTGCATATTATGTGGATTGGGAAGGGGATTATATCGCTGCTGATAGTTTGTTGAAAGCCGGAATTGAAATGGCAGAACTTTCTTATGATAATTTGCAATTACTGGAAGCTTATGCTAATTATTTACTGATAATTGATGATTATAGTTACAGTGCATCCATTAGTGATATAATTGATAAATTAGAAAACTATGGCGCTCAGTTGAGAGAACCTACAGATATCTGGAAGTGTAAAATTGCATTGGCAAAAGGATATCTCCTCATATTTAAAATGGAACAAGCAAGGGATTTCTCGTATCAGGCTCTCACAACCGCTATTCAATTAAAGGACCAGAATATGACCGCAAAAACACATCTTGTGGTAGGTGATATTCAACAAAAAATGAATAATAATGTGGAGGCAATCCGGAATTTTCTTGACGCTCTTACTATTGCTGAATCTGTACAAGATGTTGCTTTGAAAATGGATTGTTATAATAATTTGTCAAAATTTTATAATCTTATTAAAGCGTACGACAAGTCAATTCAATATAAATTGAAAGAATTGGATATTGCCGAAAATGCAATGAATCCGGATTCATTAAGGATAATGAGTTTAAAATGTGACCTTGAAGTTATTGCTTTTAATAACCGGACCCTTAACGAAAAACAATTGTATAAGATCATCGATTTTGCAAAAATAAATAACCTGCCTAAACTCAAAAGGAATGGTATAGTTATATTTCGTTCGCATTTGATCAAACAAAATGATTTTGCTCAGTTGTTCAAACTTTTTCACGATAAATACCCGGAGGAACTTGAGCATATAAAAATAAACGACACCACAACCTATTATCGGCTGGAAGCATTTTTTCGGGAATATGAGGGGGAAATTGATTCTGCAATGAAATATTACCAAATGGCTTCCATTCGTATAGATCAGTCCAATGACAAATTGCGAAGAACAAGTTTTTATCTCAGATATGGTGATTTTTTGCAAAGAAGAGAATTTTCTGATAAAGCAAATGAACAATTTCTAAAGGCTTTCACTGTTGCGTCTTCTTTGCCTTATTATGAGTTCATGTTGGATGCAACCGATAAGCTGAAAAAAAATTATCTTTCTCAGGAAGATTATTTAAATGCTTATAAATATAGTCAGATCAATAGAAATATTGCAGATAGCCTTAGCAATATGGTGCAAAAGGAGGAGTTGCAACTTATTGAAATTGAAAATGAAGAAGTATTAAGAGACCAGCGTATTGAAAAAACAAAAGAAGAAATCAGAAGACGAAATAATATTCAGTATACTGCAATTACCATAATAATTGCTTCCGCATTTTTATTGTTATTGATTTTGGGCGGATTTAAAGTGTCGCCTACAATGATACAAATGGTTGGTTTTGTTTGTTTTATTTTTTTCTTCGAATTTCTTATTCTCTTATTTGATACCTGGATACACCACCTAACACATGGAGAACCCTGGAAAATTTTAGGAATAAAAATATTGTTAATGTGTGGACTGCTCCCTTTGCATCACATGATCGAGAAACGCATTATTCATTATTTAATCCATAATAATATGAAATGGCGGCAGAGGAATATTTTTAAAAAGAAAAACATAGTGTCTGAAGACATAGTTCAACCTGACTGAATAAAATACTAGTTGAAGTAAACAATAATCTATAACAGGTTGCAAGCTGCAAGTATCAATCAATTACTGAACGACGGGATTGCGTTTACGATGAAAGCATTTCTACGTTATCTTCGCCGGTTAAATATTTTGATTAACTATGAATTAAGGAATACATTATTACTACCCGCGCTTAAAATAAGTGCCTAAAGATATGTTCTCAAACAAGAATTGAAGTTTGAGATTCATAATATCACAACTAATTTTTTCAGCCGAATACTAAAATATATTCGACTCAATCAATTGCATAATGAATTTGACATGGCTCAATCTCAATTAATCATCTGAGGATATGCATGAACAACGGGCATTACAATGCTTTTTCGATAACCGTCATTGGCTTGAGAATAAAAGCAAAAGCGGGAAATGCTCAAACAACAGGTTTTCCTTGTATCAATCTCAGAACGATAGCAATTAAAGCAATCACCAGCAAAATGTGAATTAATCCTGTTGCAGCAAATACAAAAAAGCCTAAGGCCCATCCAATGATCAGAATTACTGCGATAATATAAAGTAAATTATTCATAATAAAGTATTTTAGTCTTTTAATAATACTATTGAAACAAATGAAATAATTGTTCCAAATTATTTTGTGCTTGTATTTTTATCTACCGAAGGTGCTGATACCTCTACTGTTTGCCTTTCTACCCATACCGCATATTTATTTGGTTGAATATCGCTTCCGAATTTTTTGGCATATGCCTGTGTAAATTCTGCCCCCAGATACAAAATTGCTGAGGAATAATATGCCCACAGCAATATCAGTATGATGGAGCCTGCTGCCCCGTATGCCTCAATAGAGCTGTTTCGGGATATAAAATATCCAAGCAGACTTTTGCCAACCAGAAATAAAAGGGTAGTAGCAAATGCACCTACAACAACATCTTTCCATTTAATTTTTGCATCCGGCAAAATTTTAAATATTATTGCAAATAGTAGGGAGATGGTAATTAACTGAATGGCATAATCTACTACCAACAGTAAATTAACGTTTAGGCCGGGAAATTCAACCTCTAACTTTTCCTTTATTGCAGCCAATAATCCATTAATGATTAAGGATACCAACATTACAAAACCTATGCTTAAAATAAGGGAAAATGACATTATTCTATTCAACAATAATTTGATTATTCCTCTTTTTGGTTTTGCTCTGAGTCCCCATATTCTGTTTATACTATCCTGAATTTCACCAAAAATTCCGGTGGCGCTTAATAAAAGTGTTACCACTCCCAGTATTGTCCCCGCGTAGGAGTTTCCGGCCAAATGTGTATTTTTTATTGCTTCCTGAATTTGCAGTGCAGCATTTTTTCCTATTATTCCGTCCAACTCCTTATACAATACCCCTGACATTGCATCCTCTCCAAAAAATATCCCCGTTACTGATATTAATACGAGTGCCAGGGCCGGCAAAGCAAATACCGTATAATAGGCAAGGGAGGCACTTAATTTCAACACCTTATCTTGTCTGAATCCCTTAATGGTTGCTTTTAATACTTCCCATATATTTTGAATGGTCTGCTTTTTAAATGGCATGGTATTTTAATTGATTTTCAATGTATGTTAACAAATCTATATTATGAATTCAAAAAATAAGCCAATGAAAACTACCGCTTCCGAATTTAAAAGAAAACACAGACTGAGATGGAAGAGGATCCTGTTAATAACAGTGGTTGTTTTAATTGTTTTCAGATTGTTTCTTCCTTATATCGTATTAAATATTGTAAATGATAAGTTAGCAAATATTAAAGGGTATACCGGCCATGTGGTGGATATTGACCTGGCGCTTATTGTGGGTTCTTATAAAATAAAGGATATTAAACTCGAGAAAACAGGAGGCAAAATACCGGTTCCGTTTTTTGCAGCAGATGTTATTGACCTATCTATAGAATGGAAGGCCCTGTTTAATGGTGGTTTGGTGGGGGAGATTGAAGTGTCACGCCCTATTCTTAATTTCGTTAAAGGTCCAACTGAAGCAACTTCACAAACAAAAATTGATAAAGAGTGGCAGGATATTGTTAATGAATTAATGCCATTAAAACTCAATAGATTTGAAATTTTTGAAGGGGAAATTCATTATTTGGATTATCATAGTTCGCCAAAGGTTGATGTTTTTACAAAAAACATTCATATCCTGGCTGAAAATCTTTCCAATGTAACTGATTCAACAAATTTACTTCCCTCTACTGTAACCGGCAGTGCCAGTATTTATGGAGGAAAGGCAACAATGAATATGAAATTGGATGCATTAAATAAGGTCCCAACCTTTGATATTAATGCTGAAATGAAAGGATTAAATCTTGTTGAAGTAAATGATTTTTTAAAAGCATACGGAAACTTCGATGTGCAAAAAGGAACCTTTGGCGTTTATACCGAAGCAGCAGCAAAAGATGGTAAAATAATAGGATATACTAAACCCATCATTAAAGATCTTGATGTTATTGAATGGGAGCAGGAAAAGGAAGACCCTCTCACTCAGAAACTTTGGGAAAGTATTATTGGATTTGGAGGCTGGATATTTAAAAATAAATCGGAGGATCAGGTGGCAACTGAAATTCAATTTGAAGGGGTTTTAAAAGATCCGAATGTTGATATTTTTAGTATAATTGGTGGCACTCTGCGAAATGCATTTATTGAAGCCTTATATCCTTCACTGGAGCAAACAATCAATATTAATACGGTAGAAAAAGCAGAGGTTAAAAAGGAGGGATTTCTAAATAAATTGTTTGATAAAAAGAAATCAGAAAAATAATTTAAGCAGAGCTTTAAACATTAATAAAAAAACTGTTTCGTAAAATGAAACAGTTTTTTTATTTAATGGGAGATGGAATCGCCTAACAATTTTTTTGTTTTTTCGCGGAATTCTTCCTTCGATTCCTCTAAACCTTCTTTGATGCCTTCATTTGCATCCTTTACTTTTTCGCCCCCTTCTTCAATAACGGAATCGATGGTTCTATCAACCTTCTGAGGCTGCTCAGGATTGTTATTGCTGCAACGCATCATAACAGTAAATGAAATAATAATAATTGTTTTTATAATCGGTTGCATAATGGTAATTATCCTTTTTTTCTACCAATACTATAGCCTCCGATTAAACTTATTAGAAACAGCACTACGAAAATATAAAATAAAATTCTTGCAATGGAGGTAGCGCCTGCTGCAATTCCGCCAAAACCGAATATACCGGCTACGATGGCAACGATAAAAAATATTAGGGCATAACGTAACATAATTTTAAATTTTAAGGTTAAATGAAAATTTTATAAAAATGTAGCTCCCATAAATGTACCAACCCTATAAAGCGCCTTGTTTCGGCTTGCATATTTTATTTCCTTTGTTTACTCCGGAAATTATTTTAGAAATAATTTGTAGATAAATTTCCCCATTTTGCGGAAATAAAACGTCATTTTCTGTTGGTGCCAAGAAGTAAACTGATATTCATCCGGATATTTCCATTTCTATTATCCCCTCCTGCTAAATTTTCATTGGAAATATCAATTAATCCCTGCGTATAGGTGATATCCGTATTGAGCCATATTCTGTCACATATCAATTTGTTGGCACCTATACCAATATGCACACCGGCATCTATCTTTTTAAATGTTTCGTATGAGTTTTCCTTATTGGATTCTGCACCCACTAAAATGGCAAAGGAAGGACCTGCAAAAACCTTTGGACGTATATTATCACCATTATCCCCTAAAAAATATATCGCTTTAAGTGGAATACGTATATACGACAACTTAATTTTATTTTCCGTAGTAAGTCCCCCTGAATTATAGAGGGTTTTACTTCCTTCGGTGGAGTAAACAAGGTCAGCGCCAAATCCAAAATTTTCTCTTTTTGCATAAGTGATGGAAAACCCTCCTGTTAGACTAAAAAAGAATTTATGTTGTACATCTTTTTCACTGATAAATGCATGTCCGAAACTAAACGCACGACCAAAAGTAACATACTGGCTGAATCCTGTTGTACTTATTAATAAAATCAAAGCGATGGAGAGAAAGTATTTTCTTATCATAAATTATATTTAAATATTGAAAATGGCAATCTCTATACCACTCCAATCAGTTTAATAATCAGGCTTGCAGTTAAGTGTAGAAAAAATTGGAAGTAATTCCTCAAAACCAGTGTAGGGTAGGGAACAATTTCTACAAAATAAATGGAGGTAGGTCTTGCCTGGTTCTTAAAACACCGTATAATCAATACTTTTGGCCCAAAAATATAAAATGGTTTGATATTTGGGAATTAATTAACAAAGAAATTGGTTATATATATGTTGGATAAATGATATATAAATAAACAAATGATTTTATTACATCTTAATTATTAACTTTTAAAATTAAATATTATGAGCAACGGGAAAACTGTATTAGCATTATTAGCCGGAGTAGGTGCCGGGGTGGCATTAGGTTATTGGTTCGCTTCTGAACGTAACGACAAACTCAGAAAAAAAATTAGCAATGCATTGAATGATGTGAGCGATGAAATTCAGGAAAAATTAATGAATGAATTTGCTGAATTGAAGGAAAAAGCTTTCGAGTTAAAGGACAAAGGTGCTTCTATGAGGGACAAGATTATGTATGGTGTAAAGGACATGAAAGAAGAAGGGAGGCAAAAAGTTCTTGATTTTATTGAAAGAACGCATGGTGAAGCAAATAAATTAAATCACGATGTGAAGCAAACTGTTAAACAATTATGAAAAATGGTAATTTGGAGGAATCAAAAATTGACCTGCGTGATCTGACTGATGATGCAAAGGAGTATCTGAATTTACGGGTTCAGGTGATTCGTCTTAATATTACTGAAAAGATTGCAACTGCACTTGCTAATTTTATTTCGGCCGGTGCGGTTGTAATTTTTATTTTACTCTTCTTTGTTTTTATTGCCATTGCTGGAGCTTACTGGTTAGGGAATGTTTTTAGTAATATTGCCCTTGGATTTATTACTGTAGCAGGATTTTTTATACTGTCTGCCTTAATTATCAAGCTGATTAGTAAAAAGAACGTTAAACCTGGATTAACTAACATGTTTATAAAGGATTTTAATAATGATGAGGTCTGAATCAAAATCAATGATAAATAATATTGAGGATTTGCAGTTGGAAAGAGCAAAACTCCGCGCAAAAATCGATGGACTAGAAATCGACCTCAAAGTACATTACAGTGAAATATCGGAAAAAGTAAAATCAGTAACACGTGTTTTTGGGATAGTTTCTAAAGTTAAAAATATGATTGGCATCGGAGAAACGGAGCCTGGTAACAATGAACCAAAATCGTTTTTAAATACTGCCGTAAAGGTAGCATTGCCATTAGTGGCCGGTGGATTAATAGTTACTCGTGGAAAAAAGATGATCCTTAAATCTCTTGTGGGTTATGGACTTGGCCAAGTTACCAAATATATTGTTTCCAAAAATGTAAATGAACATGTGGCTTCAGTAAAAGGAATGTTTTCTGAAAAACAAGAAAAGTACGACGAAAAAGGAATATTTTAATTTTGTTTGAATTGACTACAAATAGAAACAGCGGATGAGTGATCATCCGCTGTTTCTATTTTATTAAATGGCAAAAGAGGAAAAAAAATAATTTGTTTCATTTTCCGGCTTCCATTACCATTATTTTAATTTATGAAAATATCATCTGTTCATCGCGATTTTCAAGCGGTATTTTGGTGAGAAATTCATCGTATCCATCATCGGTATGATTACTATATACTCCATAGGCATCCATAGTATATCCGATCATGCCGTCATTTGCCTCTATAACATATAAGACACAACTGTCATCCGGGTTCGAATCACCCTCAAACCTATAGGTTTTAATTATTTTTAAATCCTCAGGTGTATAGGTTTTACCTTTTCCCACATCAAATCCGGATGGTGTCATTATAAACTCATTGTCGTAACGCTTCACACGTAATTTTTCAAGTATGTGCGTCAAGGTTGTCATTTCTGAAGTCTTATTCATGTTTAAGTTATTAATTTGGTTAGTATTAATTTAGTTTCTTTTTGCTGCCTATTAACATTACTATTCCTGCAGCCCCTACAATAATTCCGGTATATAAAGGCCAGCTCACCTGTTTTTTTTCATCCCTATTAACTTCAACAGAACCGAGATCAATAACTTTTTCTTTTTGGGTAAATCCAACTTGATTAATAAATATCATCAAGATACCTACTACAATTAATATGATGGCTAATATTTTCATTTCTTTTCTTTGTTTAAAAAAATTTAAGAAATGCTTCAACTTGAAACATTTCTTAAATTAATTGATTAACTAATTAATTATTTACTTTCAACCTCAACATCACGCATAATCTTAATTCGATCGTGATCTATTCTGATTTCGGATTGCTGCGAATTGATCGTTGCAATATAATCGGCAGGGAAATGAAGGTCATCATTTTCCTGTACTTCTTCATATGCTTTTAATGCGGCATCTTCACCAAATTCGCAGTTAGATAAAACAGCAGCCCGGTCCTTCAGCGCAATGGAAGCCTTTACATCCATCCAGATACGATACAATTTTCCTGAATTGGTTGTGCCTTCTGCAGGTTCACCTCCAAGTTCACGTACGTACTGAGAAAGTTTGGAGGCATACATTTTACTTTTGTTTGCACTTTCAAAAAATTGTTTGTCAAGATCCGAATCTTTACTTTCCTTTGCCGCGGTATTGTAACCTTCATACCGATCGTTATTAATAGTTATTAAACTATTTAATGCAGCTATCATAGCTTCATTTTCACTCTTTTGCATAGTCGTAAATTTTAGTTTATGAATTTATTATTAATTAACTGTACTGAAATCTTTGTAATGGTATTGTGCAATATCTGGGTGTTTGTATGTAAATTTTTAATTGATTTAAAAGTTTCACTATAATTTAATTTTCCCGCTAAATTTTCTGCAGGTGTATAAAAATTGAGAATATATCCTGTCATGATCTGCATAGCCCTCACATAGGAAAGGTCCTTTTTCCAGCTTTTAAGGTTATGCCTCTGTGTGTCAGGTACATTGGTTAAGTATTGATCATCATTTCCCATAAAAGCTTTTAACACTGCAGTATTCAACTTTGTATTTTCCATATAGGATAGCAAATGATCTTGCAAATAAATATTTTCAAGATTGGTGACTATGGCATTTATATAATTATTTAAATTTATTTGGGCTGATAGGATATTATTAACCTGATTTATCATACATTCCTGTATTAGTAAATCCTGAACAGCATTGGAAATCTCAATGGATGGATCAGAAACAAAGTAAGAATTTGTGTTTCCTGTAACATTTGCTAATTCATAATATTCTCTCATAATTTCTGCTTTATTCGTAACGAAATATTTTTTAGTTCAATCTCTATTATCAGAATCAATGCTTTTTAGTTTGCCTTTTCTTATTGCTTCGCGTACTCCGTTTTCTTCATTTATTATTGCCTTAAGTTTATTTGTAGTTGGGGGTGGTTTTAATAATGATTTTTTGTGGAGCACCCTTTTGTTTTCTAACTTCTGTTTTTTTATAGGCTCACTTGATTTGATTTTGTCTTTTTTATCATGAAAAGGCAACGACAACTTATCCTTAATATTAGAATCACCTTGAATATTGTTCTTTTGCCCAACTTTATGGTTAACGGTTTTTTTCATAATGATCAATTGAATATTTATACTTTTACAAATTGCATGCTATTTTTTATGGAATGCCATCTGTGGTTTATATATGCTGATATACAGGCTTTTCAGAGAGATAATTGCTACTAAACAATTATTTTAGTGGTATAAATTTGCAATTTTGCTACAAGTTGTAGAAGTTTTTCCTCGATAACGATTGATGTAGCATCATACAAAGGAACAGAAAATGTGAAGTAAAACCTTGCTTTAGGTTACAAAGATGGTTCCTGTTAAAAAAATATCATATCGCTTTTAGCGTAATGATAAATTGAGTCCCGTTTTCAGGGTCGCTTTTTACTTCTATATTGCCACCGTGAAGTAACACAATGATCTGTGTGGTTGCCAGACCAAGGCCTGTTCCATTCTTTTTTGTACTGAAAAATGGTTCGAATATATTGTCGATATCTTCCTTTTTAATCCCATTTCCATTATCGGAAATGAATACAATACATTTATTTTGACGTTTTTGAACCTCTACAGTTAGCATGTTCTCTTTGTTATTCATTGCCTCTATAGCATTAATTATGATGTTGAGAAATGCCATTTGCAATTGTTGGTCATCACCTTCTATCAAGCAAATGTCTGCATCATATTTTTTTACAAGTGTTATTCCTTTTAATTTAATGCGATCCTTTGCAAATTCAAGGGTATTGTCCAAGACATTATATATTGAAAGTGGAACAGCATCATTAATATTTACCTTGGTAGTGTATAATAATTCCGTTATAAGCTTATTTATGCGTCCACTGTTATTTTCGATAATATCTAAAAAGTCGTTGATTTCCGATTGGTCCGGGTTGTTTTTAAGTGTGTCAACTGATAAATTAATATTGGTTAACGGGTTTCTGACTTCATGGGCAATTATCCTTGCAATTTTTCCTATACCTGCAAATTTTTCAAGAGCATTTTTTTCTCGCTCTAACCGTATTCTTTCCGTAATATTGATCAATGAACCCTGAAATGATTTTGTGGAATTGTCAGCATATAAATTAAGTAGAAAACTCATTGATCTGCCATCTATATGTTTTAATGTGATTTCCATATTCGAAATTGACATGCCTTGTTTGATCGTCTTTTCTATAAAATTTGTATTTTTTTCATCCTGAAATAGTTTTCCGAGATTTGAATTGATGAGGTCTTCACTTTTATACCCGAGCTGTTCAGTAATGGCCGAACTGATTTCAGAAATTTTTAAATTTTTATCTAATTGGTAGATGATGTCAGGGCTAAGTTCAAATATCCTTCTGTATTTCATTTCCCTGTCAGCTATATCGTTTTGGTTTTTAAATAATATATAGAAAGTAAAAATGATAATTAACAAGGAGGAAATTGAAAATATAGTTATAACAGTTCTGGTTGTTTGTGTAAATTTATCGGTGTTTTTGTATTTTGCTTCATACAATGCATTTTCTGCATTTCGCATTCCGATGATTGATCTTTTAATTTCCTCCATGATCGCGTTTCCTTGATTCATATAAAAAAGTGAGTTTTCAGAATTCAGTCTTCCCGTTTCGAATAATTTTAAAAGGGAATCCGACGCAGTGACCCTGCCAAATACCTGACCTTCTAATTTATTAAACGAGGCTAATTGAGAAGTATTTGTTTTTATGAGTTCCTGTAGATCGTATAGGCCCTCGGGTAGATTTTTTTTTGCTTCCTGAAATTGAGCGTGAAACCCAATCTCATTGGTTAACATATACCCTCTTAAACCGCTTTCACCTTCTTTTAGAATTGCAAAAATATTTTCTAATTTGCGTTCAACAGCAATATTGTGTTTGGAGAGATCTGATTCATTTATTAACTTCGTGAACGTAGCAAAGGTTAAAATAGAACTTACAATAAGTACTAATGTTGCCACTATAATGCCTAATCTTATTTTAGACATGGGTTTTGAGGCACTTTTAAACGTTTTAATAGTGGCTAACATTCGTTTCTTTAATCAATAGTCATACCAGCAAAATATTTCCTTTGAACCCGCTTCCACAGGAATTTTTGCCTAAGGAATTGGGGAAATTATTCCACATATGGTTAATAAAATCTCAGTAATATCAAAATATACTGTAACTTTATTAGATTAATGCACCTTTCAGGGGTGTTTTCGAGCTGGACTCATTATTGCAATAATGTAATGAATACCTGTCAATAATAAGTCTTGATTTTTTTTTTAGTAGAATAAGTGCATATAAATAGTATAATAGAATGATGATCATACCTCTTAAAATTCCCAGAAATGTGTTAATTGTGGATGATGAACCTGAAATTTGTTTGTTATTAAGACGGTTGTTGCTGAAATTTAATCTGAATGTGGATTATGCATATAATATTGCCAATGGATTAGAAATGGTGCAAGAACATTTACCGGAAATCGTTTTTTTAGATATGAATCTGCCCGATGGAAATGGTATGGATCATATTGAAGAATTTAAACATGATAACAATTCCAACATAATTGTGATGATCAGCGCATATGATACGGCTGCAGACAGATCAAAAGCATTTGGACTCGGCGTTGATTATTTCCTCAGCAAACCTTTTACTCAAAATCAGGTAATTGAAATCGTTAATGAGTTAACAAACGAGAATATAAAACCCAACAATGGACAGAATATTAATAATTGATGATGATATTGATACCTGTACTTTATTAAAACATTTTTTAACTAAAAATGGATTTGAAGTGCAAACCTCAGTAAGTGGAGCAGCAGGCATTAAAAAATTACATAATGAAAATTATTCGCTTATACTATGCGATTTCAGGTTGGGAGACATGGACGCAAGGGAAGTTCTCCAAGCTGCCAAATTAATTAATCCAAAAACTCAAATTATTGTTATCACCGGATATTCTGATGTTAAGATCGCAGTGGAGGTGATTAAAGCGGGCGCTTTTAATTACGTTACAAAACCTTTATTGCCTGATGAAATCCTGATGAATGTGAAAAATGCCATCAGTAAATATCATAATCTCGCAGGTATTAAAGTGCTGGCATTAAATTCAGAACCTGATACTGCACCGGATAAGGCAGATTTAAATAAGGAACATAACAACCTGGATATAAAATACGTAGAAGGGAAAAGCAAAGAATCCATTACTGTACATAAACAACTTGACATTGTTGGGCCAACTAATTATTGTGTAATTATCTATGGTGAAAGTGGAACAGGAAAAGAATTAGCAGCACGACGGATACATGAAAAAAGCAAAAGGGCAAATGCACCATTTATTGCTGTTGACTGCGGTGCACTATCAAAAGAACTTGCAGGAAGTGAATTGTTCGGACACGAAAAAGGAGCATTTACAGGAGCATTAAACAGTAAAATGGGAAGCTTTGAATTAGCCAATGGCGGTACTCTATTGTTGGATGAGGTCGGAAATTTAAGTTACGATGTGCAGATCATGTTGCTTCGAGTTGTGCAAGAAAAGAAAATGAAAAGAATTGGCGGTATTAAGGATATAGATCTTGATGTGCGTTTGTTGGTTGCTTCTAATGAAAATTTGATGGATGCAGTAACTAAAGGAAAATTCAGAGAGGATCTTTATCATCGATTTAATGAATTTACAATTGCAATGCCTAATCTTAGAGATAGAAATGTGGACATCATGCAATTTGCAAATTTCTTTTTGAAAAATGCCTGCATAGAATTGGAAAAAAGAATACATGGTTTTTCAGAAGAAGTAGAAATTATTTTTCTAAAGTATAGTTGGCCGGGTAATTTAAGAGAATTAAATAACGTAGTAAAAAGAGGAGCACTCCTAACTGACACCATAATTATAGAAACGGAAAGTTTACCGCAGGAATTGATCCATGGTGATAAATTTAATTTCGCCGATAAGGAAACGCATATTATTAATATCGAACCTAATAACCTTAAAGCTGCTGCCTTTGACGCAGAACACAAGGTGATTTCTGAAACACTTAAAAAGGTGAAATATAATAAATCCAAAGCTGCCCGAATGTTAAATGTAGATAGGAAAACACTCTACAACAAAATGAAACAATTCAATATCAGAATTGAACAGGAAGAAAAGGATTGATAAATTTTATTTACGGTTTATATTTTTTCTTAAATTTCCAAAGTATTCCAAACTTCAATATCAGATCCAGTGAAGTGCTTTGTAATTCAGTTCCTTTATTTGCAGGAAGAAAATTATACCTTCCTCCAAAACCACTGTGAATAAAAAAACTTTTTCCAAATACATATCCAACATTATAACAGATCTCCCCGGCCATTTTATAATGCATAATGGAATCGGATATCTGTAATCCATTATACATATTTATGTCTGCATAATTCAGCCAATTACTGGTTGTATAGGTAACACTTTCGGCGTTGGCTGCACTAAATCCTGTTGGAGTAAGTGTAACATAAGTAAGTCCGGTAACGAGCAGTATTTCCTGCATACCTGCATTGCGCTTATAATCAATTCCAATATTGTAATTAATGGGTAACGGAATAAAATCAATTGATTTACTTAAATAGGATTCTACACCATACGCTGTGGAAATATCACTGTCAAACAAATTGTCATTTAAAAGTTGTGAGGAGTGTGTGCCCCGAACAGTAATAAATTGAGCAAAACATAAGTGACTGATAATCAGAAATAATAGTGTAACCCTGAATTTTATCATATATAATTAATTCAAACGCCAGGCTGCCCTCTCTTATTTTTTAAATTCCAAAGAAAACGCCTTACTCCTAACAAAATGTAACCCAAAAACACATATTCCACAAATCGAACTCCTAAAACGGCAAACATATTTATTGTTTTAACCGGAGCACCTGCCTTATCGTAACAAGTGAAATCCTGTTGAATTATTGTGGTGCCGGGCATTGGGTTGGAAACATTTTCAATCCTTTCCATGGATGTGCCCTCACTGCAAAAACAAAGTTCTACAGGTTTGTTGTAGATATAATTTCCGGTTTGATCAACAGATGCTCCCATTAAGGCAAAAAAACTAATACCTATTGCTCTAAACATCGCCCCTGTGGTTTGCGGTTTGCGCAAGGGCAAAATTCCGAAGCCTATCATTCCCAGTGTGAGTAAAATCAGACTTGCAATACCTTCTATAGTTGCAATTGCCACAAAAGAGCCAATTATAAACCCTAACCCAATTATTATTCCCCCCACAAAAATCAATATCCACGCCCATGATGGCAATTTATTCCAAAATGACTTCGAATTCGTGTTCGTGGCTATAGCTAACTCCGCACCGCAATATCTGCAATGTTTAAAGTCGTCAGGATTTTCTTTTTTACATTGAGTGCATTCCTTCATAACAGCACCAAATTAAGGCAATTTTTTCAAGAGTATAAACTTGGTGCAGCTACCGAAACCGAAAATCTGTTCGGATGATATTTTAGTCTGCTTATTTTACCTGATTTGCCAAGTATAGACTAACCAATTATACTATTTCTGCAGACTTGCATTACCTTTGCACCAATGGAAAACAATCAACCGGAACTAAAGGAAGAACAACCATTCCACCCGAATATGTTTTGGGAAGGGTTCTTTTATCTTTCCTTTTTTGTATTTTTTTGTATCGTTCTTATACCCTACACCCCAAAGGCATTATCCTTCGACAGATATTATCCCTTGGCACTAATAACCTATGGTATAGTCGGTTTGATCAGTGGAGCAATTGCTTATAAACTGCTCAAAAATGCAGCATCCTGGGTAAAATTTGTTGTCATGGCCATTTTGTATATCGTGATGATCTATTATTTGATAGACAATATGCACCATTTTGCAATGGGAGCATAAATTTTCCTGATTTCAATTGCTATTGTATTTGTGTCTTTTTTGAAAGAAAAGCAAATGAAGGCCCTTTGTGTTATTTATTTGTAAAAAATACCGCATTCTCAGACCTTCAAATTAAAAATGTGTGTAGACATTATTTATCTTTGTGCTGCAAGTAGCGGCAAATTAAAAGCACGGCAAAACAGAGATATGTCAGATAAAGCATTTATTAAACTCGGCGAAAAAGAAGTTGAATTACCAATTTACGTAGGCACCGAAGGGGAGGAATCGATCGATATCAATAAACTTCGCGATCTAACAGGTTTCGTAACACTCGACAGTGGTTATAAAAATACAGGAGCCACAAAAAGTGCAATTACCTTTTTGGATGGAGAGCAGGGAATATTGAGGTATCGCGGATATCCCATTGAACAACTTGCCGAAAAATCAAATTTTCTGGAAGTATCCTATTTGCTAATGTACGGTGAATTACCCACGAACGATCAGTTTGTAGCATTCAGCGAAAATATTTCCAATCATACCCTGGTGCATGAAGATGTAAAGAAATTTTTTGACGGTTTTCCATCTTTTGCGCATCCTATGGGTCAGTTGTGTTCTTTGATGTGCACCTTATCCAGTTTTTATCCGGATTCCCTTAATCCAAATGCATCCAAAGAGGAAATTGATCTTACATTGATCCGCATCCTTGCAAAAATGCCAACACTAGTTTCCTGGATTCATAAAAAATCGGTGGGACATCCAATTATGTACCCGCAGAACAAATATGATTATGTTACCAATTTCTTATACATGACATTTGGTATGCGTACAGAAGAATATTCTCCCGATCCAATTGTGGTGGATGCGTTGGATAAACTTTTGATATTGCACGCAGATCACGAACAAAATTGTTCTACTTCTACTGTGAGAATGGTGGGTTCATCTCAGGCAAATACTTATGCGAGTGTTGCGGCAGGAGTAGCTGCATTATGGGGTCCATTGCACGGCGGAGCAAATCAACAGGTAATAGAAATGTTAGAGATCATAAAATCGGACGGAGGAAATGTTGGAAAATTTGTTGAAAAGGCAAAAGATAAAAACGACAACTTCCGTTTGATGGGATTTGGACATAGAGTATATAAAAATTTCGATCCAAGAGCTAAAATTATTAAGGAAGCATGTGATAACGTTTTAAATAAATTAGGTGTGCATGATCCCGTTCTCGATATTGCAAAACAATTAGAAGAAGTAGCACTTAAAGACAGTTACTTCGTAGAGAGAAAATTATACCCAAACGTGGATTTCTACAGCGGAATTATTTATCGTGCTATGGGTTTCCCAACCGAAATGTTCACCGTGCTTTTTGCATTGGGTCGTTTACCGGGTTGGCTGGCACAATGGAAAGAAATGCGTGAAGCTAACGAACCCATTGGTCGCCCGCGCCAAATTTATACCGGCAAAACCAACCGCGATTATATGAATATTGCAATTAGGTAAGAGGGGAGGGAGTTGGCAGTGGTAGTAGGCAGTAGTCTTTGGTCATGAGGTTTAAAGCTCTTTGCGAATTGAAGCATAAACTTATTTTCGTGAATCGTGAAACTTCCAGTTTAAAGAGATTCAACTCATTATAACTATTATTAGTTGCCAAAATTCAACACCAGCACTATATTTGCATTAATCTTACGCAAACCCTAGCTATGTCAAAATCAAACATTGTTCGAGCATATCGTAGCGATCGTCATCTAATTGAAATTGGTTTGGAAGTTTATGATTGGGAGGATGAAGGGATTTTTTATGTCTACTCGCCCGCCTTAGACTTGACAGGATATGGCAAAACAAAAGCAGAATCAAAGGGGGCGTTTAAAACTTCTCTAGACATTTTTATGGATTATACCTATAATAAAAAGACAATTTTTGTTGAATTAGAACATTTAGGATGGTCTGTTAATAGGAAAAAGAAGAAAGCAATCCCGCCTGAAAACGAAGAAATGTTGAGCGACAATGAGCTTCTTAA
>CAZXBG010000050.1:0-23818 GCA_964638865.1 uncultured Chitinophagales bacterium
ACTAATTACTACACTCCAATCCCAAAGTAAGAATATACTCATTAGCCGGATCAAGAGCAATAACTTTATTATAATAAATGCATGCTTCAGCTTTCTGATTTACAACAAGTGCATAATAAGTACTGCAATAAGAGTATGCTTCAATTAATGTCTTTTTATTTTTCTCCATGTCCTTTTCAGCCAGTTCAATAAATTTGAGATAAAAAGGAAGTGCTTCGCCTTTTACTTCCTGCTCAATTTTTAATTTCGTTTTTGCACGCTGTAAATAACCGTCCGGTGAATTTGGTTGCATAATAATAAATTGTGCAAAAGTGGTATCAGCATTTACATAATCAGCTGTTAGGAAATATGCACGGCCTAAAAAATAAAAATCCAATGGACCACCACCGAATTTGGTGATTGTATTATTATATGCAATAATTGCTTCAGGATATTTTTTTGTGGAATATAAATACTTTGCGTAATCAGTATATACCTCTGCTGTTGTATTTGTATCATTTTCAATTGCCATGGTATAATAGAACACTGCTTTTGTAGTGTCTTTCATTTCAACGGCTAATTTTGCAGAGTATTGATAATCCAAAGGCTGCACTTTTTTCTCCGGAATATTCCAAAAAGTTTGCGATGCCTCATAACCTTCTGTAAATTTTAACAATGCTGTTGCGGCATCTGTTTTTCTTAAAGTATCACCCAATTCATAATTTGCATAATAAATAATTCTCCAGGCAATAAAATTTGATGGATCGTCGGCAATTATCTTTCTGGCTTCTTCAATTGCACAGATATAATCGCCTATCTGATAACAAGTTACAGCAGGAACAATACGCGCCTCTTTATCCTCTGCATTTAATTCTACATATTTATTAAAACAAGCTCTTACTTTATCATATTGTCCATCGAGATAATATTCTTCTCCTAATTCTTTCCATACTACTGCGATATTCGGATCATGCTGAATTGTAATTTTAAATTCCTCAATTGCTTCTTTGTGTTTACCGGTTTTTGCATGAACACGACCAATGCGCAAATGAGTTACCGCAATATTTGGGTTTGCAGCTTCTGCCTGTTCGTATTTAGTCATTGCCCTTCCCGGATCATCCATATCGAGATATGCATCTCCATAAGCCAAAAGATTAATGATCAACGTAGGATCAGTTGAATAAGAGATCTCATAATTTTTGATCGCCTCTGCATTATTTATTTTGTAATATGCATCGCCTATCTGATAAAAGATCTCCGCATTTTTCGATTTACTAACCTTGATGGCATCGTCAAAATTTAATTTGGCTTCTGCAGGTTTGTTGTTTAATAAATTCACCTTTCCTTTAGCTACAAATACAAGTGCGTTTTTGTTTTCAACAATATCACCGGCTTTTGAATAATAATACTTTGCGGAATCAAGCTTATTGGTCAATAAATAAACATTACCTAAATAATAATTTGTCTCCACTGTAGGCAAGGTATTATTGAGGGATAATAATATTTTTTTCGCTTTGAAATAATATTCAGATTCTATCGCTTTTTTTGCTTCAGGCAAAGTTTGAGCCTGAACAACACTCTGAATTAATAATACAGCAATTAATGTTCTTATGATCTTCATTTTCGGTTTTGGTTTATTATTCTACTATTTTAATTTCCCGTTCAGGCATCTTTGCCGGAATGAGACCTGCTTTTAAAATTATTCTTGAAGCCTTACTTCTATATACAAAGTTGACAAAACCCGTGCCTAACAACTGGGCTATGTTTCCCTTTACTACAGTAACGCTCCTCTGAAGCGGGTAACTGTTGGTTGCTATAGTTGATTGTGACAATGGATAAACTTGTTTTATCCCGTTTACATCTGTTTTAGAAACTGATAATACCTTAACACCTTTGAGTATGGCTTGTGCTGTTGGATCATCCATATCACTAATTTCGGCGAAGGAAATAAAGCCAATAGCATTGTCGTTTGCTGCAATATAAGAAGCTAGAGTGTCCTTATTATCGAGGGAGAACATATTGAGTAAAGAAGCACCTTCACTTTCTATCAACTGGTTGATCATACTTCCATTTGCTTTATTAAAAACAAAATTGGTATTTTGATATTTACCGGTATATCCGGGGTTTCTGCTTTTAATAAATTCGTTCATATCAAAAATGGAATCCGGATTATTTTCTGATGTTATAACAGCAATAGCTTCTGTTGCTATTTTAAATTGTTCCGGTTCAAATTTATGTGTTTTTTCAAGGGCTGCTAATTCGGTTGCATTAAGTTCTCTGCCGGTAATGATCATTTGAGTTTTGTTTTGCAAAAAAGCATCCAGAATTTCGCGGTCGCTGCCATAAGTGGCTTTTATTTTTGCTTCAGGATATACGTTTTCGTAAGATTTGATAAGTTCACCTACCAAAGTGGTATAACTTGCATCAGCATAAATTACGATCTCTCCTTTATTCATATTCTTTACATCCTTATCAAAGGAACCGGTACTGCAGCGAGAAAAGCCAAGACCTATCAGAATTAAGAAAAAAATAATATAGATGTTTTTTTTAATCATATTCGTTTTCGCGTTTTATTTCTTTTGCTTCTGAAACAACGCGTATTATTCTAAAAATGCCATAAACCATTAATACAATTCCCAAAGCATAACTATATGTTCTTCCCAACGCTACAATAAATTCAGGAATTAAAATCAATATCAAACCGATGCCAATATACAATACCGAAGCAAAGCACTTTAATAAGAGGACAGGATGTTTTAAAATATTAAATCGCATAGCTATATAAAAATAAAACCATCTTAGGATTTCGCCTCAGATGGTTTTAAATATTGATTGAATCATTATTAATCCGAAAGATCAAATTTAACAGGAAGCGTAAAGTAAACATTTACTGCTGCTCCGTTTTGCCTTCCCGGTGTCCAATTAGGCATGGTGCTAACTACTCTCATGGCTTCTTCATCACAACCTGCACCAATTCCTCTTTGTACTTTTACATCTGAAACTTTACCACTTTTATCTACCACAAATTTAAGGTAAACGGTTCCTTCTATACCATTATCCCTTGCCATTCTTGGATATTCGATATGACTTGCAAGGTATTCATATAATTTTTTAACTCCTCCCGGATATTCAGGATTTTGTTCCACGAAACTGTAAATGGTTTTATCCTCTACAATTTCTTTTTCTGTTACAACCGTTTCGATAATGATATCAGCATCTTCATCACCTTCCTGAGTTTCCGTCGAGATGTCTGCTTTAATCTCATCAACGCGCACAACTTCTTCCTCTTCTGCAACTTCCTTATCTTTTTTAACCACCATTTCCACAAATTTAACGGTAGGTCTTACCGGTGGAGGTGGAGGAGGCGGAGGAGGTGGTGGTGGTGCTGCTTCATCCAATGGTGGTGGAGCTGTTAAAGTTACTATACGATTAATAGAATCATCTTCCTTGCTTTTCTTCAGAAACCCAAAATCAATATAACTTGCGCTTGTTAGTATAATAGTAGACGCAAAAATGATCACGGAAGCGATCAATGTGTTTTTTACTGATAATTGGCGTAAAAAGAATGCACCATAGGCTTTATTCCGATTGTCGAAAACAATTTCGTCCATCGATTGCCTTAAATATTTTTTGTTATCTTCCATCATAACGATTTGTTTGTTTGTCTGATGCTTATAGAATTAAATTTCCATAATTTATTACCTCAATTTTTATTCCGGAACAACATCTAATTTCCCGCCGTTCGCTATTGCTTCCTTTTCAAGATCAGCAATATCCTGAATGGCATAAACTTTTGTGCTGGTAATATCCATTTCATCCAGGATGTCAACCATGTTTTTATAGGATGCTGCATCAGTCATTTTAATGATCACGATCATTTTTTCAGGATCACCGTGTTCTTTTCCAACTGATTTTTGTTTTTTATAAATAACATCACGAACTCCTTCTGCTGAATAATTCGTGGTTTTCATATCAAAAACCACTTGTCCCTCATAATACCAGATCTTATCATCTTTATCTAAAATTACATTTAAAACCATCGATTCCTTTACATCAGTCTTAACTTCCTCATCCTTTTTAGGCATGTTTAATTCCATTGCCACAGGTTTGTTGAGGGTTGTGGTTAACATAAAGAAGGATATTAAGAGAAAGGCAAGATCCACCATTGGGGTAAAATCGACACGGGTCGACATTTTTTTCGACCTGACCTTACCTTTTCCGTGTTTACTATGACTCCCTTTTTCCGGGGTTTGAATATCTGACATAACCTTATTATTTTTATTTGGCTACCGGTGCAACAGTTGCACCTGTTACCGGTCCTTCCAAAGTGGTTATTAAATTAAATGTATGAATGTTTACAGGCTCATTTGTCAATGTTTTAATAATTTCCTGTATGGCTTGAATATTAGCATCTTTATCACCTTTAATGGCAATTCGAACGTCAGGCCTGTCGGCTCCTGATTCTTCTTTGTCAAGCCTATCCGCCCAGCGACCTGCTTGAATCCAGTCTCTTAGCTCGTTGTTAGCGGAATCAATCGGAACTCCGGGATAATCGCGCAATGCAGCCAGCTGGTCGGGAGGTAAAGCCAAAACCTGAGGTAATTGTGCAATTTCATAACCCATCATTTCCACATTGGCGAAATTTGAAATTTGCTGGTCTGACAGGTCTTTCAAAGCGGGATAGGTTTCACCATATCTTTCGATTAGGTTTTGTAAGGTAACCACTTTTACTTTGGGGTTATCCATCGAATAGTAAACCTTACCTTCTTTATCTACGGAAATTACCATGAGATTATCAGGCACAACAGTCTCCGATTCAGAACTCGGCATATCAATTACAACGGGTTGTGAAGGACGGAATTTAGCTGTTAATATGAAGAAAGTCAGCAACAGGAACGACACGTCTGTCATGGCGGTCATGTCCACTATCGTACTACTTCTTTTTACTTTAATTTTTGGCATCGTTACGTTTTTTTAAACGTCCACTTAATAGGATTATTTTTCTGAAGCAGCAAATGTTTGAGTGATCGTAAATCCGATCTCATCAATTCCGTAAGTCAGCTTGTCGATCATGCCTGTAAATATATTATAGAATATAATCGCCAATGCTGATGTTCCGATTCCAATTGCTGTATTGATCAAGGCTTCAGAAATACCCGCTGAAAGTGCTGATGGATCAGGTGTTCCTTCCGCTGCAAGAGCTGCGAAGGCTCTGATCATACCTAACACTGTTCCTAATAAGGCAATCAACGTTCCGATGGATGCAATAGTTGCAAGAATAGGAAGATGTTTTTCCAAAGCCGGCATTTCCAATGCGGTAGCTTCTTCAATTTCTTTACTTATGTTCAATACTTTTTGTTCGGTGGTAGCTTCTTTTTCAGCTTTCATCTCAGCATATTTATGTAAACCTGCGTTTACAACGTTTGCTACTGAACCTTTCTGACGATCGCATTCTTTCAATGCCGCTGTCATATCCTGATTACTTAAATGAAATTTGATCTTCTGTAAAAAAGATTCAATAGATCCATTGCCTTTTGCCTTGGAGATGGTCATTAATCTTTCGAAAAAGAAAACCATAACAGTTAAAAATAAAGCTAATAGAATAGGTACGATGAACCCCCCTTCATGAATCAAAGCTAAATAATTACCCGGAATTGGTTTACCTTCTGCGGTGAAGTTAGCATCGCTTCCGGCTACAAAAATGTAAAATAAAATACCGATAACGAGATTGACACCCATAACGATGATTCCAAGACCGGTGATCGTGGTCTTCTTAGTTGGTTTTGCTGCTGTTTGAGCCATAAGGTTTAATTTAATTTCCTTTTTAAATGTTTAGAGTTGGCAAATATAGATTAATTTTTAAAAAAGTGTTTTTTTAATTAAGAAATTCACAATTTGCCAGTGTTATTTTTATGTTAACCGCAGTATATGGTAATTGTTTAAAACGGTTGTGCGATGATAAACCGAATTGTTGAATATATTGGTATAGCGGTGGGGTGGTTTTACAGAAAAGTGACAAAAAGAGGGGTTGAAGGGGTTGAAGGGGTTGAAGTGTTGAAGGGGGATTTTACGGAGGAAATAGCTCCACTTTGTCGAACTGCCCACTAGGAGTGCGACTGAGACTGCTTCTGGGTTCTGAGTTCGGGGTTGACAATCTGCCTACTGCCACTGCCAACTGCGACTGGTTATGAGTTCATGGTTCTGAGTTCTGAGTTGAAAAATGTTCGATTTGTAGAGACGCAATGCATTGCGTCTCTACAAATCGAACATTTTTCAACAACCTTAACCACAACTGTGACTATAATTGCGATAGTATCAGTCATTGTGACTGCAACTGCGACTGCATGTCGAACTTTCCACTGTGACTGTGACTGTGACTTTTCTTAAGGGTTGAAGTTGTTTTAAAGGGTTTACTACGGAGGAAAAATCTCAAATGTGACCCACTGCCCACTGCCACTATCTTCTTGTTCAACATTTACCAAAATTTGAATATTCAATCAAATTTTGGTCTATTTGTAAAAAATCACATATGAAAAAATTATTGCTCATTTTATTCGCAATTGGCAGTTTCTCAGTGGCTTCGGCACAAATTTATGGTAATGCATTGGGTTTAAGGTTTGGTTATGGGGGAGGAATTTCCTACCAACATCAATTAAATAAAACCAATCGCGTGGAAGCAGACCTCGGATTAGGTTTGGGTATTACGTATTCTTATTTCAGACTGACAACGGCTTACCACTGGGTTTTTGATATTGGGGTTGGATGGAACTTTTATGTTGGTCCTGCCTTAACCGTAGGGAATCAGTTTTTGAAAGACAATTATTTGGGAAGTGGAAAGGAGGGACTTTTCATTATGGGTGGAGGACAGCTCGGTGTGGAATATAATTGGCAAAATTTACCTTTCCAGATTTCGCTGGATGTGTTGCCGCAATTTGCTATCGTAAATGGATTTAATGATGTAACACTTGATCCTGCATTAGGATTGAGGTGGATCTTTTAACGATTTACCATTGTGAATTAATATTTCACACTTTTCATCGTTTTTTGTAAATTTTGATCGCGATAAATAAAACGATCATTAATGCAATTATTCCGCAAAACGCCCAAACCATATCAAGCAGATTTTTTAATTCTACCAGAAAAACAATAGCCACTAAAAAGATAGTGGCTAATTCATTTACCATACGGAGTTTTTGGGAGGACAGGCTTGATGCTCCGTTTGCTAATTTGCGCATTATTTGCAAACAATAAATATGATAAATAATTACGCAGACAACAAAAAATAATTTAACATGCATCCACCCCTCTTTTAAAAATTGCACATTAATGGTTAACAAAATACTTCCTGTTATTAATACTAAAATCATAGAAGGTGTGCCGATGATCTGCATCAATCGCTTTTCCATGATACGGAATTGATTAGTTAAAATACTTTTTTCAGGTTCTTGTTTTTGCGTAGCTTCCACATGATAAATAAATAACCTCACAATATAAAACAGTGCAGCAAACCAAGTTACAATAAAAATAATATGTGTGGCAAGTATATATGGATAAGCAGCTATTGCGTCAATTAATATCATTTTACCAAAGTAAAATTACCGATAAGATCAATTTTTTTATTATTTAATCTTGCAGTTAATACATAAGTGTAGGTTCCTAAGGGTTGCATTTCGCCTTCAAAGGTGCCGTCCCACGCCTTATCAATTTTATTGGTGTCAAAAATCAACTGCCCCCAGCGATTAAATATTTGTAAATTATAATCCTCTACTTCTCCCGAATAATTAGGACCGAAAATATCATTTACCCCATCAGCATTTGGTGAAAAAGCATTCGGCATAGAAACATGGTCTTCACATCCATTCTTTAATTCTATTTCATCACTCGCGGTGCACCCATTTTCATCGGTAACCGTTAGCGTATATATTCCCGGAATGCTTGTTTCAAAATCTTCTGTATTAGCGCCACTGCTCCAGGAATAAATTTCAAATCCCGGAACTCCGTTCACATTTGTAATTCCACAAATTGTAATATCATTTCCAAGATCAATTTCAGGATTTGTAAATTCTGTAATAGTTATTGTATCAGAAAAGGCACATCCCCCCGATAGAATTTCCACCCAATAAACGCCTGGTTCATCAAATGTATACGAGCTATTTGTAGTACCATCGAACCACAAATAAGTTGCATCAACTGTTGTAACATCTACTGTTACATTTTCACCGCTGCAAAATCCGGCCTCTATAAATTCAGTTGTACCCGGTTCAATTACATTTACCGTAAATGTTGTTGTATCAAAATAACAATTATAAGAAATATATCCTGTCAATTCGTAGGTTCCGGGCCCGGGCCAATCGGTTACGGTAATCGTTTCGGTTGCACCTCCTGTATAGGTAATTCCGGCTGGTATATCCCACTCAATATTTGCACTTGGCAAAGTGATTAAGGTAAATTCACTTACATTGCCCAAACAAACTGTTGTAGGGCCTTCGATATCAATTGCAACAACCTCTACATTTCGAACACAAATATTATCAATAGATGCTGTTAATTTTCGTTGAAACGAGCCACCGGGATAATTTCCGTGTTGAAGGGTGTTTAATCCTGTGATCGTAACTGGCACATCGAAACAAGAAATATTTCCAACCAATATTGTGAAAGCGGGATCACTAAAAACATCTAATTTTGTGAATTCGGTTGCTATTCGGGAAAATTGCAGGTAATAGGTTACCCCATACGGCACTTCAAAACGAGGAGATTTTGTTACCACACCATTATCATTCAGCCAGATTTCAAATCCGACACTGTCGGGGTCAACATCAAAATCCGACATCCACATTACCATCATAGCATCGGTATTTTGATATTCGCAAATTGAATAAGTATCAGATATAGCATTGTCGTCGCCTTCGCTGAGGGCGAATAATACAGTGCCGGTTTTTCCTGCAGTACCACCCTGTGTTGGTGTAAAATCAAAGGAAGTGGTCCAGAAATCATCATACATGTCAAATCCCAGATCGTGTATGTACCTAGTGTCGTTGGCGTCGTTGAGGGCATTAAAGTTTAATTTGCCCGCGGATATCGTTAAGGAACCACTTTGTTCGTCAGAAAGGCAGGCACCGGTAATATCGTAGTAATAATAAAAATACTCGTAAGCAGCATCATCTGAAAAATCCTCTACATAGAGGCAGGGTTGCGCAACCAGTGTATTTACTGCTTGCTGAAAAAGTGTGATCATCAGGGTTAATGCGGGCAGTAGTTTCATAGGTGTAAAATTATGGATTTTAATTAACAGAGTTATTGTGGTTAGTTTTGTTGTATGAATGCAATTTCATCGGGAGAATTAGAACTGGGGATATTGGGTGGAGGACAATTAGGCAAGATGCTTATAGAAGCTGCGAGTGACTGGAACATACAGTGTCATGTGTTAGACCCGGATCCCGATTGCCCTTGTGCTTTACTGGCGGCAAATTTTGTTTGCGGAAGTTTTAAAGATTACGAGACCGTATATCAATTCGGTAAAAATCTGCAAAAGATCACCATTGAAATTGAGCATGTAAATGTGGAAGCCCTGTTTCAACTGGAAAAAGAAGGAAAGGAAATATTTCCTAAACCTGAAGTATTAAAATTAATTCAGGATAAGGGTAAACAAAAAATGTTTTATGAGGATAATGGTTTGCCAACTGCAAATTTTCAGATCATTGAAAACAAATTGGAACTTATAAATTTAATTCGAGAAGAAAAGATCATTTTTCCATTTGTTCAAAAATCTTGTACCACCGGATATGATGGAAAAGGAGTAGTGGTGATAAAAGGACAGGAAGATATTGATGATTTGTTGGAAGGAGAATGTGTTATAGAGGATGTAATTGATTTTGAGAAAGAACTTGCAGTAATTGTTGCAAGAGATACAAAAGGTTCAACAAAATGTTTTCCAACAGTGGAGATGGAATTTCATAAAGAAGCGAATTTGGTGGAGTTTTTATTTGCGCCGGCACATATTGATAATTTAATTTCAGAAAAAGCCTATAAAATAGCGATAGATTGTATTGAAGCATTTGACATGTATGGAATACTTGCAGTGGAAATGTTTTTGACCAAAGATGGGGAGATCCTCATAAATGAAGTTGCTCCGCGTGCGCATAATAGCGGGCATCAGAGTATTGAGGCAAATTACACCTCGCAATATGAACAATTATTGCGTTGTATTTTTAATATTCCACTCGGAAGTACCGGAACACGAAGTAAATCTGTAATGATAAATATTTTAGGCGATGAAAATTACAGTGGTGAAGCCAAATATTTTGGATTAAAAGATTGTTTGGCAATGGAAGGAGTTTATGTACATCTTTACGGCAAAAAAATTACAAAACCATTCAGAAAAATGGGGCATGTAACTATTCTTGGCAATGAGTTACAGGAATTAAGAGAAAAGGCAAATTTTGTAAAAACGACATTGAAGGTGCAGAGTTGAATTTTATTAATTTTAACATTCAAATTATACAATATGAAAAAATCCAAGAACGCAATTCCTATTTTGAAAAAAAAGCCTCTTGTAAGTGTAATAATGGGAAGTGATTCTGATCTGCACATTATGCAAGATGCTGTTGATATACTAAAAGAATTTGGAGTACCTGTGGAAGTTACCATAGTGAGCGCACACAGAACACCAAAACGGATGATGGATTTTGCCACAAAAGCACATGGCCGCGGCATAGTAGTAATAATTGCCGGTGCAGGCGGCGCAGCACATTTACCTGGAATGGTAGCATCTATTTCGCCGCTTCCTGTTATTGGTGTTCCTATAAAATCGAGTAATTCAATTGACGGTTGGGATTCTATATTGTCGATACTTCAAATGCCCAATGGAGTTCCTGTTGCAACGGTAGCATTAAACGCAGCAAAAAATGCCGGAATATTAGCTGCTGAAATAATAGGGTGCAGCGACCTTGACATGCGCAGCAAAATAATAGATTATAAAAAGAAGTTACAATTAACCGTAGAAGCAAAAGCTAAAAAAATGGAAAAATCGAACTAACAAAATTATCGTAACTTTTTATTCTTTCATTCCTTCATTCTTAATGCTTGCATTCAATTTTTTCTCATCAAAAAATGCAAATATCATAGCTGCAATAAAACACAAAACAAATCCGAATACTCCGGAAAGCCGAATCCCTAATTCCTCAAATGGTATTTTTTCAAACACACCTGCGAGATATTTTCCTAAACCATTTGTTTCATCCATTCCAATTAAAATAGTAAATATTACAATTCCCATTGTTTGACCCAGTTGAATAAATAAACTACGGATGGCAAAAAAAGTAGCTTCGCGATTTTCTTTAGTTTCCCGGGCATCAGCATGTGTGAGTTCTGCTAAAATTACCGGCGGTAAAATTCCCAAAACAGAAAATGGAACAGAAAGTATTGCTGCAAATAAATAAGCTTCAGTAATATTATCCATACCGAAATGACCGAGATATCTCACTGTTGAAAAAACGGCAGATAATAAGATGAGTGAGACCAGGATCATCATTTTTTTGGAATATCTTTTGGCGAGATAATATACCAGTGGCGACCATAACATAGCAAGCCCCACTGCTGTTGCAACCATGCCTGTACCATGTTTCTCTTCCAGATGCAGCAGTGCTTTTATATAAAATAAAGCTCCTGTACCAATTATTGTTAATGAAATAAAATAAGTAAAATCTGCAATAAGATATAACAATACATTTTTATTGCGCAACACTGTTTTGAAATTATCTTTTATCGACTTAGTTACACGATTAGGTATAATATATTTTTTTTCGTTTATGAAAACAGGAAGTAAAAGAAATAACCATCCAATTAAAAAAATTGTCCATATTGCCAATTGAAAAGCGCGAAATTTGTCTTCAATGTGAAATGCATCCTGATAAAAATTTAACAAGGCATTTGAGGCACTTGCCACAACAAGTCCAAGTGTATAGGCAATGGATTGAAAAGTGGAAATTCGCAATTTTATTTCGCTGTTATATCCCAACTCTGGCAATAACGCGTTATAGGGAATAACATAAAAGGAGATAGAGACATTAAATAAGATCTGAATTCCAGCCAACCACCAGATATTATTAAAACTTTCCGTTCTGTTTAACGGCATATATAATAAAATACCGGTAATAAGAATAGGTAAAAGTGCGAATGCCATAAATGGAATTCTTCTGCCTCTTTTATGTTCACTTTTATCGCTGTGGTGTGCAATAAACGGGTCGATAATTGCATCTATCAGCCGTGCACTTAACACCACAAGTGTTAATGCATTTATAAAGCCGAGTATGGTGATCTTTGGTATTAGATTGTGGAGTTCTGCATCTCCAACAGGTTGATAAAAATAAATGATGATACCCGCAAGTAAATTCACCACTATACTCCATCCCATCGTTCCGGCCGCGTAAATCAACTGTCCCCTTAATGGGATCTTTTCTGCCTGCATTTTACTTTTCTGAAAATTTGAGTGCAAAAATAGGATAAACAATGCTTACCACTTTTTATTTTTTTTGGAAGGTGTTCAAACAAACAAAATAGATGGACTTGCGCTCCCACCTTCGTTTGCAATAAAATGCGTTTGAAATTGTAAAATGTTCGTTAAACCTGCGTCTGTATTGTTTAAAACCTATCTTTTTGCTTAAATCGGTTAATTTTGTGCCACGAAATTAGATAAAAATGAAAAAAATTACCCTGTGTTTAGTAGCCTTGACGCTCGTTTTAAGTGCATGTAAGTCTAAATTAGAAAAAAAGGATCAAAGTCTGGAGGAGATGCAGAATGAGGAGCCGGGCAATTATGATCCGGTTTTAGCCTCTGCTTCCGTTAGTCCGGTTTATAAAAAGATCGGTGATTCTGTGGAGATGCACCTCAATATATACAATCCCCAAAATCACCTTACTAATTTTCCATCGCCGGTAATTATCTATTTTTTTGGGGGAGCATTTATTCATGGCAGCCCTATTCAATATGAGGAACACTGTAAATATTTCGCCGGAAGAGGTATAGTTGCCATAACTGCCGATTATCGGGTTATTTCCAGAAATAAAGGCAATGCACTCAATTGTATTTACGATGCAAAAAGTGCAATCCGTTATTTGAGGGAACATGCGCAGGAACTGAATATAAATCCAGATAAAATAGTAATGGCCGGTGGTTCTGCAGGTGCCTTTTTAGCCATTGAATGTGCCATTGATGACACAAAATGGCAGGATGCAAGTGATAATGCCGCTGTTTCGTCGATGCCAAATGCAATTGTATTGTTAAATCCGGTGGTGAATGCCATGGAACACAAATTCCGTATTGCAAAGTTTATGGATGATGAAAAAAATCCGGAAAGTGCATCACATGCAAGCGAGATAGACCCATTGACGCATATAAAATCCGGAATGCCCACTGCTATTGCATTTCATGGTACAGCAGATAAGATTTCAGGTTATAAATTCGTGAAACAATTTAGTGATGATTATATCGCAGCAGGTAATAAAATGGACCTTCATACCTATGAGGGTGAAAAACATGGTTTTACTACAATACAAACAAAAGGCGGAAAATATTTTCTTGAAACACTTAAATTGACTGACCAGTTTATGATCGATCTAGGATATTTAACCGGTAAACCTTCGGTGGAAACCATTAAGATTCCTGAATTTAAACCTCCTGCAAATCAGAAGACTCAAAATCTTAAGGATAAGAAAATAAAAAGGGCTCCGGAACAGGAACCAAAACCACAATAAGTAAAGGTTTTGAAAATTTAAAATATTAACATCAATTAACACCTCTTAAAAGGGTTAATGATAAAAAAAGAAATACTATTGCAATGGATAGTATTTTTTTATGCGCAGAATTTGTACAATTGTTATTTGCATTTTTTCTTTTATTGGACTTGAAGCTCAGTCGGCCGAAAAAAGAGAATTGAATGCAAGCAGAATAACGGGAAATATTCAAATAGACGGGGTTTTAAACGAACCCGAATGGCAGGATGTTCAGGCTGCCGAAAATTTTACACAATTTCAATTTAACTGGAATATTCCTTCGGCATTTCGCACCGAAATGAAAGTAATTTATGATAACACTGCAATTTATGTAGGGGCAATTATGTACGACTCTGCACCCGACAGTATAGAAAAGTCGCTTACTGCTAGAGATGAATTTGGAATTGCAGATTTTATCGGGATAATAATTGATCCGTATCAGGAGGGATTGAACGGACTCGAATTTTTTGTTACAGCAAGTGGTGTTCAGGGCGAGGCGAAAAGTTATCCCCAAGGCGGAGGATCAAGTGAAGATTTTGCATGGGATGCAGTTTGGGTAAGTAATGTAACTATAAATGAAAAGGGTTGGATTGCGGAATTAAAAATTCCCTATTCTGCAATCCGTTTTCCAAATGAAAAAGAACAAACCTGGGGAATTAATTTTGTTCGTGAGGTTAAAAGAAATCGCGACAAAAGTGCATGGAATACTATTGACCCCGAAATTCAGGGATTTATTAATCAAAGCGGAATTTTAAAAGGTATAAAAGATATTGAAGCTCCTTTAAGATTATCTGTTTCTCCTTATGTTTCTACTTATTATGATGTTTATTCGGATTTTGAAAATGACATCACTTCACATTCCACCAGTTTTAATGGTGGTGCCGATCTTAAAGTTGGATTAAATGATGCATTTACTTTGGATATGACCTTGATACCGGACTTTGGCCAGGTGCAAAGTGATAATCAAATATTAAATCTCACACCCTTTGAAACATATTTTGTGGAGCAGCGTCAATTTTTTACGGAGGGTACTGAATTATTTAATAAGGGTGATCTTTTTTATTCAAGAAGAGTAGGAAGTACACCCTATAATTATTATGCAGTGGGTTCGATGATAGACTCCACAAGCGAAATTATAAACAATCCTTCGCACGCACATTTATTAAATGCAGTGAAAGTTACAGGCAGAACTACAAAGGGTTTGGGGATTGGAATTTTTAACGCAATTGAAGGGGAAACGTATGCAATTGTGCGTGATTCCGCTAATCAGGAATTGGAACTTTTAACCGGCCCGCGAACTAATTTTAATGTGTTGGCATTTGATCAGAGTTTAAAAAACAATTCATACATCAGTTTCGTAAATACAAATGTTTTAAGAGATGATGAATTTTACGATGCAAACGTATCTGGTTTGTCTTTTCAATTCAATGATGAAAAAAACATTTGGGGAATAAAAGGAGGTGGTTCAGCAAGTCAGAAATTTTTCCCGGAAGCAGAGGGCTCGGAACTGGGATTTAAACACTATTTATTTGCAGGAAAAATGGGAGGGAAAAAACAATTCCAGGCGGGATATGAATATACCGATGCCACTTACGATCCAAACGATCTTGGATTTCTTCCGATAAATAATTTAGTGAATTTTAATCTGAGTACAAGTTATCATGAATATGAACCATATTGGCATTTTAATGAATATAATTTTTTTCTCGAAACTAATTATACCCGCCTGGTAGATCCCAATGCATTTCACAACTATAATATTTATGGCGAAACCTATGCAGGTTTCAAAAATTTTCTGTTTGCCGGTTTATGGTTTGATTTCGAACCAATTACCACTTACGATTATTTCGAACCCCGAGTTCCGGGAAGATTTTATATTTATCCTGTGAATTGTAATTTTGGTGGATGGTTGTCCACCAATTACAGCAAAAAATTCGCAATTGACGTGAATAGTAATTTCAGAATATTTGATGAGGAGGAAAGGTACAGACTAAATATAAACGTGTCGCCGAGATATCGTGTAAATGATAAAATACTCATCTTAGCAAGTGCGGGTAGAAATTATTGGTCAAATGATATCGGCTGGGTTAATTTCAGCACCGACTCCATCATTTTTGGAAGAAGGGATAATGTAACTATGGAAACATATTTACAGGTGAATTATACACCGAATGTAAAAATGAGTTTCGCTGTAAGAGGCCGCCATTATTGGAGTTATGCGGAATACAAAGAATTCTACAATCTGGGTGTGGATGGATATCTTGAACCTACCAGTTATAACACCTTTAATGCGAAAGGAAATTCAACAGATGATGTAAATTTTAATGCCTTTAATGTTGACCTGGTTTATACGTGGTTTTTTGCACCGGGAAGTGAATTAAATATCGTTTGGAAAAACTCTATTTATCAATTCGGATCCCTGCTGCCGGATAACTATTTTAATGATCTTGGAACCGTTTTTGATTCTCCGCAATCCAATAATTTTTCTATTAGAGTGCTGTATTATCTCGACTATCTCTATCTCAAGAAAAAGGGATAGAATACTTTCGTATTTTTGATTGGAAAATTAAAAATGCGTTTTTATTGTTTTACAATATTATTGTGGTTTTGGTCCACTTTCGTCCAGGCTCAGATAACTTATTCCATGCTGAAGTTTGGTGATACCTTATCCAATAATAGAGGATCAGCATCACTTATTGATGAAGATCTTAATGTATTTTTTGTCGGAACCATTTCTACAGGATTTATGGAAAGTGATGATGTAAGTCTGTTTAAAATTGGTACTGATGGCGAAATAATTTGGAATTATAATTTTGGAAATGAGCAAAGTGAATTCGTAAACAATATGATCTATTCAGAAGATAGATTTATAATTATTTGCGGTGATGTACGCGATCCTGAAACGACTGATGTTAATGGGTTTATAATGAAAATTGATACTGCGGGAAATTTGATTTATTATAATACCTACGGCTCTGATTCTACAAATGAAAGTTTTTACGGAATAACAATTCTGGAGGATGGGAATTTTGCCATAACAGGATTTATTACTTCAACATTAGGCACAGGAAACGACGTGTTGCTGGTGAGATATACAACGGATGGAAATTTAGTAAATGATTTTGTTTTTGGTTCAAATTTAAATGATATTGGGATGGGGATTGTTGAAACGGATGATGGTGATATTATCATTAGTGGCGACCGGGCTACTGCAGGTTTGTATTATAATGCTTTTATAACTAAAATTAATTCCTCCAATGAAATTATTTGGGATCACTTTGTAGATTTACCTGTGAACAGCGGATGTAAAACCCTGCAAAAAACATTGTCGGGAAATTTTATTTTGTGCGGGGAATCTGCTACGGATATCTCGCCATTATTTGATATTTTGATCGCAACTTTTGATGGAGATGGAAATATTATTTTACTTAAAACAATCCCTGGTATTGGAGTAGAAGCCGCTTACGACATAACCGAAGCTCAATCGGGTGAATTTTTTCTAACCGGATTTGGTTATAATGTTGCAACGGATAATAATGATATTATTGTTGTTTATGTTGAAAACACTTTATCTGAAATAGAGCGCAAATATTTTGGAGAAACTGTTGCTGATCTCGCCTATGATATTAAAACGGATGGTGGTGGAAATTTCTGGGTGACTGGATTTATCACCGAAGGTGATAATGTAATGTTCACCCTTATTTATGATAGTTTTGATATATTAAGTGAACTGCAGGAAATTCTTTTTCGGGAAACTGATATTACCATCTACCCAAACCCTGCAATTGATCAAATTGTGATTGAAGGAAAAATAAGCATCGACAAACTCGAATTTATGGATATTACTGGCCGTATTTTATTTACGTTTAACAATCCGGAAATAAATTCACCAATTAAACTTCCTGAAAATTTTTCCAACGAAATGCTGATCTTGAAAATTTATTCCGATGATCGGATTATAGTTAAAAAAATAATAGCCGGATAATTATACGTTACCCGGCTACAAATTATTTTAAAACTGTTTATTGAATATTGAGTTTTTTCTTAACTAAAGGTAAAATATCATCACCATCCGGAGCCATAATTAATACAGAAAGTGAATTATCAATTACATAAGTATATCCGTTCTCTTTTGCAACAGTTTTGATAGTTTCCGTTGTGCTTTTAATAAGCGGTTGAAATAATTCCGCTTTTTTAGCATCTAATTTCTGTTGTGAAGTTTGTTCATATTGCTGAATGCGTTGTTCTAATAAAAGTGCATCCTGAATTTTAGCTTCTCTTGCCACTTCGCTCAAAGCGGCATTTCCTTGAATTTCGTTTACTAAACGCTGATATTCGTTTGCATAAGATTGATATAGAGAGTCGAATTCATTTGCATATGCTATTAATTTGGCATTTGCTTCCTTTGCTTCAGGCATAGCTTCCAATAAAGCCTGTGAATTGATATAGGCAATCTTGGCTTGCTGCGCTTGAGTTAAAGTTGCTGCTGTTACAATAATTAATACTAAAATAATTTTGATTTGCTTCATATTTTGTTTTTAAAATGAAGGGCAAAGATAGTCAAATGGCGCATATCCTCAAATTAGCGGTCGGCTTTGCCCAGAATAATGAGTGTAATTAAAGCCAAAGGCATATTACCTTCTATCTGCCACTGCAGCGCCTGGTCAAACTTCCACATGGGCCTTACTATGTCACCCTCCATGGTCCACATCTGGTCGGGATTGGAATCCCAGAAGGGCTTTAACACATTATCGGCCCAGCTCCATTGATTTTGAACTGTGTTATCCCAAAATGGTTTTAACATATTTCCATCCCAGATCCATTCCGATTGAGGATCGGCACTCCAAACCGGTTTCAGATATTTACCATCAAAGGTCCATTCATCCTCCGGCCGATAACCCCAGGCGGGTTTTAATGTTTTTCCATCCCAAACCCATTCGTAATAAGGTCCGTGATCTAAAAATGGACGGATATAACTTTGTAAAAAATTTTCAGTGTCAGGGTCTAAACTTTGCATTTTTGCACGAACCTTTTCATCCAACGCAAAATGTTTGATATAAATGTGCGCTGCAGTCACCAATTGCACCTGTGAAGTGAATTTCCCTTCTGCCACACCAATAAAGGTGTTGTTAATACCATTGTAGATATGTAAAACGGAATCGTTTATTTTTTCGAAAGAACATAATTTTTCGTTTTCTTTGTCAATAGGATGATCGCCTAAATAAAAAGTTGAATTTTGGGTGATGTACTGAATCGTTTTAGCATCATTCTGATAGATCAAGCCCACCTTTTTGCTCAGAATATCTTTTGCATTTACCGTAAATAACATATTCTGCCTCGAATTGGTATCACCGGCATAAATAATATTTCCCTGAATAGTATATGCAATCTCTGTTTCGGAAACATACACCTTATTGTCAGAAATATTCCCGATAATTGTGGTGGAGTCGATAAATAAATATATACTGCCATTTTGAGTTAGTGCCAAATTGGCAAATAACAAACTTATAAAAAAGCACAGAAATTTATTTATCTCGATTTTATGCATTTATGAAAATTAAAGGTAAACATTACAAAACAATCTGGTTGCATCCGGAGAACGAAAATATAGTGCAAATTATTGACCAAAGATGGTTGCCCCACAAATTTGTTGTTGCAGATATCAGGTCGGTGGATGAAATGTGTGTTGCAATTAAGGATATGTGGGTTCGCGGAGCACCTTTAATTGGTGCAGCGGCAGCATGGGGAATATATCTTTCAGCAGTAGAAGTTCCTGCAAGTTGTGCCCGTGATTTTTTTTTCGAAGAAAGTTATGGCAAACTGTTAAAAACCAGACCAACAGCAGTAAATTTGAAATGGGCGCTGGATGAAATGTTAAAATCTATTACCGGAAACGATTCCATTATTGAATCGAAGTGGTACGCAAAAAAACGAGCAGAATGGATTTGTGAAGATGATGTGAAATGCAATACTTTAATAGGCGAACACGGATTAAAAATTATTGAGGAAATTGCCGCGAAAAAAAATAATGCAACGGTAAATATTCTCACACATTGCAATGCCGGATGGTTAGCAACTGTTGATCGCGGAACTGCTACTGCGCCAATTTACCTTGCAAAAGAAAAAGGAATTGATATTCATGTATATGTTAGTGAAACACGACCGAGAAACCAGGGTGCTCAATTAACCGCTTGGGAATTATTGGAAAATGAAGTTCCACATACTTTAATTGTAGATAATGCAGCCGGACATTTAATGCAACATAAAATGATAGATATGGTATTGGTTGGCACCGACAGAACAGTGGTAACGGGTGATGTGGTAAATAAAATTGGCACTTATTTAAAAGCGCTGGCGGCTTTTGACAATAACATTCCTTTTTATGTTGCGGCACCATCTTCCAGTATAGATTGGAATATACGGGATGCATTTAATGATATTCCAATTGAAGAGAGAAACGGAGAGGAAGTGAAATATGTTCAGGGATTATTGGAGGATAAAATTCGTTCTGTTTTAATTTCACCCAAAGAAACGCCTGCGAGTAATTTCGCATTTGATATTACACCTGCCAAATATGTTACAGGGTTGATTACGGAAAGAGGAATTTGTATGGCAAATGAGGCGGGAATTAAAGAATTGTTTCCTGAAAAGATTAATAAAAATATTATTTAAAGGGATGTGGATCATTTCCATTATTTGTAAAATATGGATGAAGGGTATATCAAATACATTAATAACTGGGAACAAACTGAAGCTATTACAGAATTTGATTTTATTGAATTGATAAATTGCAGGAATCAACTTAAAACTTTAAACCTGATAGGTGTTTATCAAAATAATATCGCATTTGGTAACGTGAGTTGCAGAATAAACAATACCAATAATTTTATTATTTCCGGTACACAAACCGGAGCTTTAGGCATTGCGCAAATTGATGACTTCAGTTTAGTTTATAATGTGGATATTGAAGCAAATACACTTTTTTGTAAAGGTCCTATTGCCGCCTCCTCCGAAGCGCTTACACACGCAGCAATTTATTTGTCGGATGCAAAAATAATGGCTGTGCTTCACGTCCATCACCCCACCAAATGGAAATCGCTGTTAAACAAAGTGACCACCATTGAAAAAAGTATTGCATACGGCACTCCTCAATTGGCAAAAAAAATAGGCGAATTATTAAAAAATGACGAAACACTAAAACAGGAAAAAATATTTGTTACAGCAGGTCATGAAGATGGAATATTTGCTTTTGGGGAGACTGTAGAGAAAGCGTTCGGCGTTCTGAGTTCTGTGTTCTGAGCCTGCCTGCATACTGCGTCAGCGTCAGGCAGGTTATGGGTTCTGTGTTCAGGGTTCTGGGCTCTGAGTTGGGTTCAGAGTTGAAAAAAGTTTGATTTGTAGAGACGCAATGCATTGCGTCTCTACAAATCAAACTTTTTTCTGCAACCGCGACTGCGACTTTTAAAAAGGGTTTGAAATTGTTGAATTAGTTTAATACGGAGGAAATAGCTCCAATGATACATCCTGCCCACCGCGACTGTGACTGCGACTTTTTTAAAGTGTTGAAGGAGTTTAATACAGAGGAAATATCTCCAATGATACAAATTGCCCACCTCTCACTTAATCTTCCTCCACAAACAAAGGATAAACCATTCCGCCGATTAATTTTTTTTCCATTGCTACTTCGTATAGTTTTTCAACTGCATTTTTTCCTTCCACACCCAGATCCACTGTAAAATTATTTACATAAAGTTGTATGTGTTGTTTCATTACGTCTTCTTCCATTTCCTGCGAATGTTGGCGAACAAAATCCATGGTTTGTTCGGGGTTTTTTAGGGCAAATTCTACACTGCGTTTTAATACGCGGTTAATCTTTTGTTTAAGTGTTTTGTCGAAATTTCGTCGAACACAAATTCCTCCAAGCGGTATTGGCATTTGATATTTTTTTTCCCACCATTCGCCCAAATCAATGATCTTTTTTAATCCTTTGGCTTGATAGGTAAAACGGTTTTCGTGAATGATAACACCAATATCAATTGCTTCACTTAATAATGCATTTTCGATCTCAGAAAAAACATATTCTTTTTTAGTTGCAGCTTCCGGAAAAGCAAGTGACATTAAAAAATTAGCAGTAGTTAATTTCCCCGGAATTCCCACCAAACAAAATTCAATTTTTGATCTTGGGATTTCATCTTTAGAAATTAATAATGGTCCGCAATCTCTTCCCAATGCGGATCCTGAGGTAAGTAGCTGATAATTTCTACTCATGAATCCAAAAGCATGGTAACTCAGTTTGGTGATATCCAGATCAACGTCGTGTGCTTTGTTATTCAGTGTTTCAACATCTGCAAAAACAATATCAAATTCCAAACCTTCGGTATCAATTTTTTGGTGTGCAAGTGCATCAAAAATAAAGGTATCATTCGGGCAAGGAGAAAAACCTAAACTTAATTTCATGCTGTTATTTCGTTGAATAATTGTATTAAAAACGTATTGAGATTCTCCACAGCCAAAGGAATATTCCAGTTCGCTTTGTTTCTTTTTTCTACATAATTGGAAACAGCGCGAATTTGCAGAAATGGAATATTTTTCATGCTACAGCAATAAAAAAAAGCAGATCCTTCCATACTTTCTATCGTTGGGTTGTATTTTCTGATAGTTCGGTTAATACTTTCGTTGTTGCCGTGCACAGTTTCTACCGTTATTGCTTTAACTTTTTGTATTTGCTTTAAACTGGGGTAAGGTTTCACTTCATTTTCTATCCAGCCATCACGATATGGAAATTCATTATTATTTTGTAGTCCAAGTTCGAATATGTCAATAAATATTTCCCCGTCCTCTGCACCACTTTGAGCATTTTTTTCTGCTTTTACTTCCACAACTTCACCAATTAATATGTTGCGATCAAAAGCACCACAAATTCCAGCCTGAACACAGAGGTCGAACTTATTTTTATTTAAAGCATCTGTTATTTGATAAGTTGCGTGTGTAATCCCGACACCGGTGAGCAGGATGGTAAGTGTTAACCCTTCGCGATAATTAAAAGTATAAATACCCAGGATTAATTGCCCTTGAAAATCAGGTATTTGCGAAACAAAAAAGGGTATTTCCGCCGCAGTAGCTGCAATCAAACAGATATTCATGTTGCGAAGGTAACATCAAAAAAGTATACTAAAATTATTGTCGGACACCGAAATAGCTCAAAAAATATGTGCAAATTTGCACTATAATTAAGCATACACTAATGAAATGGGTATTGATTTTTTTGTTTTTATCTTTTGGGTTTTCGATTTTGCAAGCACAGCAAAATTATAATGAAATAACCGCAGACACCGCTTTTATCTTCAAAGATAGCCGCGACGGAAAGGAATATCAGGCATTGAGTTATGCCGGTATGGTGTGGATGGGAGAGAATTTGCGTTATAATACCAAACACAGTTGGTGTTATGAGGATAAAGCAGGAAGCTGCAAAGAATTTGGTCGCCTTTATACCTGGGAAGAGGCTCTGGGAGCTTGTCCAAAGGGATGGCACCTTCCCACAAAAAATGAATGGGATACCTTAATTACATCTTTGGGAGGATATGAAAGAGCGGGACATGCACTCGCTTTTGGGGCAAATCTCAAATTCAATATCGTTTTTGGTTACCCGCCAAATGTGGCAGGACGTTATAGCAGCGACGACCTTCAGGCAAATTTCTGGAGCACAGATGAAAATAATGCCAGCACTGCCTGGGTGTATTATTTCATTAAAGATAAATTACCCCTGGTATATTCTAATTATTTTTCGAAGAATTATGGCATGATGTGCAGGTGTGTGATGGATGGCGGGGGATGAGATGATCGTGAGGTGTGAGGCGGGAGGGGGCAAGAGTGAGTCCGTAGGGGGAATCACACTTTACAAACACCTTAAAAACACTTTACAAACACCTTCAACCTTCAAAAAAGACCAAACCCACATTTATGGCCGGTTTGGATCTTTTAATTAACATTTAATGTAAAGATTGAGTTCGAAGCCGGATTATGAGACATGATCCGGTGGTGGGGGAGCTACTCAATCCTTAATCCCCCT
>CAZXBG010000051.1:0-4572 GCA_964638865.1 uncultured Chitinophagales bacterium
CTAGTGGATTTGGTCCAATCAATATTAAGTATGAACATGCACTTACTGATCAAATTGGATTAGGCGGAAGCGTTAGCTTTTTGACTTACAAAAATGCTTGGGATGCAGGTAATGGATTTGAGCAAGGTTACAAAGGTTCACTGTTCGCAATATTGGTAAGAGGTAATTACCATTTTGCTACAAGCGACAAACTGGATCCCTATGTAGGTATCGGTGTTGGTTATGTCGGATATAATTTCGAATACTACAATGATGATCCTGATTATGTTGATGATGGATTCTCCTTCGACTTTGGTTTACCTTTCGGATACTCCGGCAGTATTGGTGCAAGATATTATTTTACCGATATGCTTGGCGCTTATGCGGAGATCGGTTGGGATGGACTTGCACTTATGCAAATTGGTTTAACAGCTACATTCTGATAAATTATTTACTTTAAAGAAGGCTGCCTCGTGCAGCCTTTTTTGTTTTAGTGCACTTTTAAATTCCCCGAAATGGCTAACCTGTAAGAATTACAGGGAAAAGAAGGCAACAACTAAATGTTTTAACGGTGCTGGAAAATTAAACGTAATAATTTAACCAATTTCAAGTAATACATTTGTAAAATGATTGCGATCAGTATCATAGTTGGCATTTGCATTTTTTTGTATGTTTTTCTTATTGTATATTTTTTGTTCGGCTGGTTGAAATTGGAGGAATATACTGTCGGTAAGAAAAACGGTACAACTAAGGTAAGTGTAATTATACCTGTTAGAAATGAAGAAAAAAATATAAAAAATCTTTTAGACGATCTGCGCGAACAGCAATATAATCCTGAATTATTTGAGATAATAGTTGTCGACGATTTTTCTACCGATAAAACTGCTGAGATCGTTAGAAATGCGAAAATTAAAAATTTGAAAATTATTTCCCTCTCCGCTATTTTTCTCAGTAAACAAGACTTAAAAGCAAATAAAAAAGCAGGAATACAAATAGCCATCGAACAGGCTAATGGTGAATTAATTGTAACAACAGATGCTGATTGTCATGTAGGAAGCAACTGGTTGCAAACTATTGTTCATTATTATGAAGAACATAATCCTGTAATGATTGCAGGCATGGTGAGTTATTATCCGGATTCCAGTTTCCTTGGAAAATTTCAAACATTAGATTTTCTCAGCCTTGTGGGTATTGCTGCAGCTTGTATTCAAAATGGTTTTTATAATTTGTGTAATGGCGCAAATCTGGCTTATACAAAGGAAGCGTTTTTGGCAGTTGATGGGTTTAAAAATATTGATCATATTCCCGGTGGCGACGATATGATGCTGATGCATAAAATGGCAAAAAAGTATAAGGGGAAGATCGCTTATTTAAAAAATAAGGAAGCTATTGTTTATACTAATACGGAAAAGGAATTTCTTGCATTTTGGAACCAAAGGGTTCGTTGGACAAGTAAATCGACACATTACGAAGATAAAAGAATAACGGCAATTTTGGCTTTTGTTTATCTTTCTAATCTTTTAATTGTTGCAAATTTGATTATTGGATTTTTTTATGCTCCATTTTTAAAATTGGCAATGTTTCAATTCCTGTCAAAACTTTGTATTGATACTTTATTCGCATATTCAGTAACAAAATTTTTCAGAAGAGAAAATTTACTATGGTTGTTTTTACCTATGCAGATTTTGCATATTCTGTATATTATTTTTGTTGCACCGGCAGGTGTTTTTGGAAAATATTATTGGAAAGGCAGAAGAATATAATAAATTAAAAAACGAAAAATAAAATATAATTTTGTTGCGAAATAAAAAAATAGTCATTTGGTTTTTAATCGCAATAATCGGCATCTCTTTGCTGAGTGGATGGATACAACACGCCTCCAATCAGGCGGATATTTTAGATGCCACTTTAAAAAGTTTTCTGGTTATTTCAGGCGTAATAATTTTTCTTACTATCATTTATTCACCAATTATTTATTTGATCCAATTTTGGTGGAAAAAAAAAGTGGTCAAATACGACATTTCCAATAATCAAAAGATAAAATCTGTAAATAAATTCATCCGCAACGGAAACGCAATGATTGGCGCCGTTACTATATTTTATGCTATTTTACTCGCCCTTCTTTCACATTTAATTTCTCCTGATATTACGCCTTATGCAAACGATCAAATAAATGAACTTGCATTTCAACCACCCGGTTTTTCAATTAAAGTATTGCAACAACCATTGGAACTTACTCCACCTAAAACCAATTTTGTTAATTGGATATTATTTGGAAAGAAGGTCGATTATCGGTCAGTGCCTTTAACTTCCTATAATTTTGTTGGTGACTCTTTATACGTTGAAAGATTTATTGGTGATGCAAGTAAAGGTCAGAAATTGGGATTTTCACTTCAGGAAATTACTGGGGAAAATATTGCGGTTCCGGAACAACAAAAAATAATTGAATCAAAACTCATTTCTACCCGAAATTTTCTTCTCGGAACAGATGATCTTGGCAGAGATTATCTGAGTAGAATTTTATTGGGAATTAGAGTTTCTTTATCTGTTGGAGTGGTTGCAGTAATTATTGCACTTTTTATTGGAATTCCCTTAGGTGCTTTCGCAGGATTTTATAAAAGAAATCCGCCTTTTATCAGAATAAAAGGCAAAAAATCTAAATTTTTGATTCCGGTAGATAATATTATTATGTGGTTCATCAATATTATTTGGGCTATACCAACTTTATTGCTTGTTTTTCCGATCGTTTTTGCATTCGGACAAAATTTTTATACCATTTTTATTGCGGTAGGCTTAACAATGTGGGTGGATATTGCCAGAATTGTTCGTGGTCAGGTAATGCAGGTGCGGGAGCAAGAATTTATTCAGGCTGCAAAAACATTTGGGTATTCAGATATGCGGACAATATTCATTCATATATTGCCAAATATCACCGGTCCAATAATAGTAATTACGGCAGCAAATTTTGCATATGCCATTTTAACGGAGGCGGGTTTGAGTTTTTTGGGTATTGGTGTGCAAGCTCCGGCACCAAGCTGGGGATTAATGATCGCAAAATATAAAGATAATTTAATAACAGATCCCTATTTGGCTTTAATTCCTGGTTTTGCAATCACTATCTTAGTGCTCGCATTCTTTATGGTGGGAAACGGTTTGCGCGATGCCCTCGATATAAAAAGCAAATTGGATTAGTATCCATAAATAAAATTGTTTAAATTTATATTTAATTATATATCAATATGGCAATTGCCGGTTTAAATGTGATGGAAATGTTGCGCGACCAGTTGAAACTCAAACAACTGGAAATAGATGCCCTATTGGAGATCACCAAAGCAATTAATTCTAATAAATCAGCTTCCTCGCTTTTCGAATTATTTCATCGCACACTGAAAGATCAGATAGGGGTAGAAAATATGTTGTTGTTCAGTAAAAATGGCAACGACTGGGAGCCTGTTTTGGGAAATAAATTCATTTCGGAATTAAATCCCGGTCTTGTTTATACTTTATTAAAATATAATAAACTTACTGATCTCTCCGAACTCAATGGGAAATTACCCGATTATTTAAAACAATACGATATTTTAATTCCGGTATTTCATAAAGATAATCCGCTGGCTTATTTATTGATGAGCAACCCTAAAGTAGAAAGTTACGAACCTCTGGAAGATAAAATAAAATTTGCCCAAACAGTAACAAATATTATAACAGTAGCAATTGAAAATAAAAGGTTATTCAAAAAGGAATCAGAAACACTTGCCTTTCAAAAAGAATTGGAGGTAGCGGCACAGGTGCAAAATATGCTTATACCGCATAATCTTCCAATCAACGACAAATTGCAAATGGATGCCATTTATCTTCCGCATCAAAATATTGGTGGCGATTATTATGATTATATGCCTTTGAGTGAGGATGAATTCTTTTTTTGTATTGCAGATATTTCCGGTAAAGGAATTGCAGCAGCTTTGTTAATGGCAAATTTTCAGGCGCAGATACGCGAACTTACCAAACGCAATCCGACTACCATTGAGGAATACATGCAGGAATTAAATAAAGCGGTATTGATGAGTACAAAAGGAGAAAAATTTATCACGCTTTTTCTCGGAAAATACAATCGCAAGAACCGAATATTAAAGTATGTGAACTCCGGGCACAACCCCCCGATTTTAGTAAATTCTCATGGATATAAATTCCTGGATAAAGGAACAACCATATTAGGGATGTTTGATGAACTACCCTCCATAAAAATGGGCCAAATTCCCATCATCGAAAATACAGCCATCATTTGTTTTACCGATGGGCTTACGGATGTAGTAAATGAAAAAAATCAGGTGTTTCCATTAGAAGCACTCATTTCCTTGGTGGAAGATAATTATAAAGGAGATGTAGTAACACTCAATAAAAAGATCATCGACGAAATTATGCGTTTTAAGGGTGAGGATGGAGAAGTGAGTGATGATATAACAGTATTGAGTGTGAAGATAATGGAAGGAAAAAAAATCTAAAGGATAAAGGTGCATTTATTAAAGGGGCAACAATTTATTCAAAATTTGTTGACGGTAAGCTGGAAATACCATTAACAAAGGAATAAATTAC
>CAZXBG010000051.1:4672-23507 GCA_964638865.1 uncultured Chitinophagales bacterium
AACTATTCTATTCTTCTAGGTGACTTCACTTCCATTCTCCTTCGCAGCAAATCCAAATTGACCAAAACCGCCATTATCATAAAAAACATCGTTCCTATCTTGTCCGCCTCTATAAGATCGCTAAGCGCAATATTTATAATAATGGTTATGATGGATAATGTTAATACCATTGCGAGATACTTATATTGTTTATCAGCAAATCTATTGTAGAGTTTTTGACCGAGATATAAAATATACACTAATAATACTACCCAAATTGTCAATCCTATAAAACCCTGTTCCACAGTTACCTGCAAATAATAATTATGCACTGTTGATCGCTCCGGGTTTCTGCTGATATAGGTCTCGAATTTATTAATGGTATACTCTTTATAATTAAAGTAGAATTGTCCCGGGCCAAATCCGAGATAAGGTTTTTCTTCTATCATGTGCACTGCTGCAACCCAGCGATAAATTCTTTCTGCACTTGAAACATCCTCCAAACTCATAGTTGATTCCATATGGTCTGAAAAATGCGTATGATAAATCGTTTTGGTGTATTCGGGTGCATAATCCATATATTTATTATTGTTCAACATATAGATCGCGAAAAATATTACAGCCATTATCATTACCCCAACCGCAGGCAATAATTTATTGTGTCGAATAAGAAAATAAGCCACCAAAGCCCCTGCAACAGATAACCAGGATGATCTTGTATAAGAAAAATAAATTGCAAGCAGAAACAATATCTTTCCTAAATTAATTACCATGCGCTGCCAGGTATATTTTTTATACCAAGTGGAAGCAATAAATAAGAAAGGGAATGTTAAAGCTAAAAATACTGCATAATTCACATGGTTGCGGAAAAAAGGAACCATGGTCTTGTTCACTTCACTAAAACGGAATTGATAGTGCATGTGATTGTTGAGCGTGAAGAGCACAAGTAAAAGTGTTGGCGTAAATAAACACCAAAATACAATTTTGAAATCTTTAATATTTTTAATGATAAGCGCACTTATAAAATAAAAGGTAACAATGAACCATGTTTTTGCCAAAAGGTATTTTAGAGAAATGACAATGTCGGCAGAAAACAAGGTTGTGATCATAAGCCACCCGAAATGAATAAATAATATAATAGTTAGTGGATGGCTAATAAAATCCCGATCAAATAATTCTTGTTTCAGAAAAACAAAAAATATAAAAGTGAGCATGAACGCCAACATAATGGGTTCTGTTGGCAAGGTAGTGCTGAAGCCGGTTGGGGAATAGTATTCAATAGATGCCGGGGTAACGATCAGTAATAAATAAAATATCGATTTAAAATTTAAAATAAGTTGGTAGGCAAATAAAAACGCTACCGGAACCAGATAAAAAAGAGGTTCATATAATATAATACCGGCAAACATGGCAACAATACCAAGAATTGCAGCGGTGCGGAAAATATTTAATTCAACAGGTTGTGCCTGTAAACTACGCATTTTTTATTTGGCTTTTTATTTTCCTGAAATTTTCTGTCAATACAGCAAGTATCACCAAAAATAGAAAACAGCCTAAAGTAACTCCAATTACAATTAGCGAACGTGATGGTCGGTCTTTTCTGATCGCAGGAAATGCTTCTTCCGTAATATTCACGGTAGAAAAATCGGTGTTTATGGAAGTGAGATTTTGATCAAGAATTTTTTTACTCAGACTCAGATCCTCCACTGCATCTTCTAATTTTTCTTCCAAAATAATAAGAGATTCATTGCTTATACCTATTTTTTTCATACTTCCGATACTGTCTTTTAAATGTTCTACCTCGGCATCCTTCATTGCAACTTGTTTCTTGAAGGTTTCCACCACTAACTTTTTATCGCGGAGCAACATTGTTTTATTGTGACCATCAATGGTTGTAACAATATGTGTCACCATTTTGGAAGCCAGATCTTTATCAGTATCCCAAATAGAAACTTCAATTGCAGCATATTCCGTTTCAATTGCCCTGTAATTTTTCAGGAATTCTTTTTTGGTATTGTAACGCGCCATTTCTTTGGTAGAATCTATCCCATAATGTTCCATAAGATGAAAATTGTTGATCATATAGTCAATTATACTGCTGGTATTCGCAATGGTTAGAATTCTGTCCACATCACCTGCGCTTCCGAAATAGTCGATCTCAATTTCACCTGCCGACTGGCTGTAAAGAACCTGCCTGTCCGACATAATTGGATTGGTAGGATAGAAAGTAACCGACGATTTATAATAGTTTGGCATAAAGAACCAGGTTACAATACAGGCTGCAATTGCCACAACTACAGTTATTATGATGGTCGGTTTACGCCACTTGTAGATGATCTGAATTAAGCGAATTATATCATTGGATTGTTCCATACTTGAATTTTAGAGGGCAAAGGTAGAAAAAGTCATGCAGAATCAAGCCCTTTTGCGAATGCCCGCTAGTATAGGCTGTAGCAGCAGCCTAAGCTCTGTTATTTTGATCAGTCCCGAAGCCGCGGAAGCTGAAAGGGAGAGTAAACCTGCAATAAAAAATTTGACATACCAGTTTGTGGGCAATTCGTATATGCCATAATTTACAATGATAACAAGTATTATAAAAAGTATGCTTTTCAGCAATTTGATATCGCGGCCTTTGATAGAAAATATTTTTCCGGCAAAATAGATATGTGCACCAAGAATAATGATCTGAGCACAAGCAGTTGCAATGGATGAACCGAGTGCTTTATAAGTTGGTATCAAAGTTATATTTAAAATAATATTCAAAACAAATCCGGCAAGAGATATATAATTTAACTTTTTAATACTTCCGTTTGCAGTGATCAAACTTCCATATATGTATGTTATGCTGATACAAATAAAACTTACCATTAACAAACCTAATATATTTGCGGAATAGCTGTCGCCGTTAATATATAATAATTGCATTATCTCCAATCGGTAAAAAATAATGGTAATGCCTGCTGCTGCTGAAAAAATAAGCATCAGGGTATAACCAAGTTCGAAAAGTGGTTTTATATTTTCTTTGTTTTCTATCATCCTCGAAAACATAGGCATCAAAAGTCCTGCGAATAAAAATCCTAAAATACTCATCGCATCCAATAAACGAAAAGCGGTAGCGTATATCCCTGCTTCATGTGCACCGCGGTCGCCAAGCATTCTTTCGAGCAAAACTCCATCAGTTCTGAAGTATGCGGTCATTAAAAAACCGAGCAGAGCGTAGGGGTAACTTTTTAGAAAAACCTCTTTTATTAAAGCGCTGTCAAATTTCCATTTAATGGTAATGTGTTGATTGAACAATATGAGTATTGCTACCATGAGCGCAAATACATAACCGAAAATCTGAACCCAAATAAAATTTGTGATACTTATTTCGAATGGAAAAATACTTGTCCACAAAATAAATCCGCAAATTACAGAAGTGGTAAGTTTATCCAATACAGATAAAAATGCATCCGTTCTGAATAGATGAAGCGCATTAACATTCGACCGCAAAAAGGAATAAAATGACATTAATATTTGCATTAATATCAGAAGTATTAAAATAGAGATTTGTTCTGAGGAGAAATTAACTCCAATGGCAGCTATAAATATTAAAATGGTATAAACAACAGATAAAACGAGTTTAGCCAGGAGTGTGGAAAATAAATATAATCCCAATTTTTCAGGTTGCCGGGCCACCATTCTGTTGTTGAAATTATTGATGCCAAAATCGAGTACCACCTGAAAAAGCCAGGCGAAATTGAATAAAGCGAAATAGGTACCATAGGCCTCGGAACCTACACTGTTCTGCACAGAGCGGTCGATACCCAATATCCAGAAAGGCTTAACCAGCAGGTTAAGTAGCAGCAGAAAGCTGATGTTGGTGATAAAATTTTTCCGCATTATTTTGTTGGAATGCTAAAAATAGTTATTATTGCTTCAAATTACACGCTGGCGACAAACTTCTACTTAAAGATTTAGTGATACGGGATACTTCTACGCTTTTTCATTTAATGATTAAAAACAACTGTATAACATGCTGATAGCTGTTAATACCCGTTTCCTTATTAAGGATAAGCTGGAAGGTATTGGTTGGTTCACTTATGAAACCATGAAACGCCTCACCCGAAATCACCCGGAACATACATTCCTGTTTTTGTTCGACCGTGATTGGGACCCCGAATTTATTTTTTCCGACAATATTATTCCTGTAAAGGTTTGGCCTCCTGCCCGTCATCCTTATTTGTGGAAATATTGGTTCGATTATGCCATACCTCAGGTATTTAAAAAATATAAACCGGATGTATTTATTTCAACCGATGGATTTTTATCCTTAAAAACGCATGTGCCTACACTACTTGTAATTCATGATCTTGGATTTGAACATTATCCGGAACATACTCCCGGTATTGTAAGTAAATATTATAGAAAATTTACTCCGCTGTATGCAAAAAAGGCTGCCCGTATAATAACTGTTTCTCAATTTTCTAAGGATGATATTGTTAAACATTACCATGTAGACCCTAAAAAAATTGATGTTGCACACAATGGCGCTAATGAACAATATGTTGTATTGCCTGAAGAAGAAAAAGTGATCACAAGACAAAATTTTGCAGGTGGAAAAAACTATTTTGTATATGTAGGATCAGTGCATCCACGAAAAAATGTGAAAAATTTATTGTTGGCATTCGACCTTTTAAAAAAGGAAAATGCCTCCGACCAGAAATTAGTAATTGTAGGTAGAATGGCATGGAAGACAGATGAAACACAAGCTGTTTACGACAATATGCAATTTAAAGAAGATGTTATTTTTACGGGACACCTGCAATTAAATGATCTTACTCGTATCGTTGCTTCTGCCGATGCTTTTGTTTTTCCTTCTTTGTTTGAAGGTTTTGGAATTCCGGTTTTGGAAGCAAGAGCATGTGGAGTTCCGGTTATTACATCCGATCGAACCAGTTTGCCTGAAGTAGCCGGCGAAAATGCACTGTATTTTAATCCTGACGATATCAATGATATAAAAAATGCAATGGAGGAATTTTTGTTTAATCGCAAAAAATATCTTCCGGGTGCAAATGATATTCAAAATGTTAAACAGGAATTCAACTGGGACAGATCAGCAAACATTATTTTTAATGCGGCATTACACTGTCTGAAAAAAAGTCCAAAAGAAAGTCATTCCATTGTGTTGAATTAATTGTTTTTTAGCTCGTTTTTTTTATTTTTGAAACAAATTGTGTTTATCACGGTTAATTTGTCTTAAAATAGGTGATTTATATCCTTTTTTGTCTAAATTTGAATAAAAGAACTTAATTGAAATATGCGTTATATAATTTTTACCTCCCTTTTTCTATGTTTGTTTGCCGATATTCAGGCTCAGGAATCTGATACTGATAATAAACCACTTAAATTTCCGTTAGCGGCAACGCTTGATTTTAGCAAAATTAAAACACAATGGAATCCTCAATTACTGTGTTTGGAAATGCCTGCTCCCGGAGCTGAAACCTATAGAAGGTATCTTATCGATCTTAAAGATGAACTTTATCAGAATAAAACATTTACTCCAGTAAATAATTTTAAACAATCTAAAACCAGTGATCTTCCTGATCCTTCGGTTTTAAGCGGTTGGGAAGGAAATCTTATGGGAACCGGTGTTCCAAATGACAACGATATGGCAATTTCAAATGACGGTAAAATTGTTTCCGTGATTAATTCCTCCATTTATATTTATGATACTTTAGGTTTATTGTTGCAATCTGTTTATTTATCCACTTTTGCTGATACACTTAATATTGCGGCTTCTGCATTTGATCCTAAAGTAATGTACGATCCTCGCGCAGATAAATTTATTTTATTGTTTCTCAATGGATTTACCCCCGAAACCAGTTTAATAACCGTTGCGTTTTCGAAAACAAATGATCCAACCGGCGAATGGAATTTTTATGCGTTACCGGGAAATCCAAAGAATAATAATCTGTGGACAGATTTTCCAATGTTTGCAATAACAGAAGAAGAATTATTTCTCACTATTAATTTAATTATTCCCGATGAACCCTGGCAAACAGGTTTTAGTGAAACCCTGATCTGGCAAATGAGTTTGGATAAAGGTTATGCAGGTGATTCGCTAGATGCGGTTTTTCATGACAATATATTTTTTGATGGCAAACCCATTCGCAATTTAAATCCGGTTAAAGGAGGAGAAACTACCTATGGTCCGGATATGTATTTTTTGAGCAACAGAAATTTTTCTCCCGAAAATGATACCATATTTATAGTGCATGTAACCGGTTTGCTCGATGATCCTGAAACAACTGTTGAAGTTGATTATTCCATTGCAAATAAAAAATACGGAGTGCCTCCACAGGCGCGACAATATCTCACACATATTTTCGATACGAATGATGGGAGAGTGCTCGGTTCATTTTATGAGGATGGTCAAATTCAATTTGTGTCGAATTCACTAGACCCAACAACAGGATTTTGTGGTATCTATCACGGAATAATAACAGATCTGGATGGGGAAAGAATTATCACAGCGAATATTATTGGTGATGATACTTTGGATTTCGGATACCCGAATATTTCTTATTCCGGACATTACGATGGTGATAATCAATCCATAATTGTTTTCGATCATACTGCACCTACAGTTAATGCAGGTATGAGTGCTATTTATTTTAATTGGTATGCTTATTCCAATCCAGTAAATATTAAAACAGGTGATACCTATGTAAATGTTTTATCCGGTGCGTACGAACGCTGGGGTGATTATACCGGTTCCCAAAGGCGATATAACCATCCTGGTGAAGTTTGGGTGAGTGGTAACTTCGGAAAATTTGTTGAAACATTTCCCTTCTCCAGCAGAAATAATGCAACATGGATAGCAAAACTCGAAAGTAATGATGTACATGCCGCCGATATCGTAACGGAAGAAAATAATTTGCATTCAAAAGTTTATCCGAATCCATTAACAAATTATTTTACAACAGAATTTGAATTGCCAAATTCGGGTGTGGTTGAAATACGTATTTTTGATATGAGCGGAAAACAAATTAAATATTTATTAAACACAGAAGGTTCAAAGGGTTTGAATGTATTTTCTTTTTCTTTGGAACCTTTGGCCGTTGGTAATTATATTTTGGAGATAAAATTGGATGATGTTGTTTATTCTGTAAAACAAATAAATAAGCAGTAATAAATAATTCGTTTTGTAATATCTAAATTGTATAAACTGGAATCACTTTGGGAATCCTTTGTGCCTTAGGTTCTTCGTAGGCTGTTTACTTACTCTGTGTGTTGAATTTCCTATTTATTGGCAATAATTGTCACACCCGATTAATACACTTAAATTTGCACCCTAAAATGGTATCAGATAATTATTGAATGGTGTGAAATGCGAAAAAGAAAGAAATTAAAGGTATTAGAAAATGTAACCATAACTCAAATTGCCGACCAGGGAATTGGAATAGGAAGGGTAGAAGGGAAGGTGATAATGGCGGAAAACACTATTCCGGGTGATGTAATTGATTTGCAGATCACCAAAGGAAAAAGTGATTATGCAATTGGATATGCGGTTAAATTTCATGAATATTCGAAGCTGCGTGTTATCCCATTTTGCGAACATTTTGGAGTTTGCGGTGGATGTACCTGGCAAAATGTAGCGTATGAAACGCAACTGGTGTTCAAAATGCAATTAGTGAATGATGCTTTTAGAAGAATAGGTAAGATAGAATCGCTCAAAATATTGCCAATATTACCGGCTCCCTTTGATAAATATTATCGCAATAAATTGGAATTTACTTTTACCAATTCAGGGTATGTTGCCGGCAAATTTTCACGGGATGAGGTGATAGAAAAAAAACCTGCTTTAGGTTTTCACGTGCGTAAGGAATTTGCCCATGTTTTTGATATAAAACATTGTTACCTTCAGCCGTATCCTTCTAATGAAATACGTCTTGCATTTAAAGCTTACGCTACCGTACATCAATTACCATTTTACGATCTACGCAATCAGACAGGATATCTCAGAAACCTTATTGTAAAAAATACACTAACTGGTGGATTAATGGTAATACTTGTTGTTGCAGAAGATAAACCGGAATTATTATTGCCTTTATTGCAACATGTGTCAAACACATTTCCGGAAATTACTTCGTTGTATTATTGTATCAATCAAAAAAATAACGATTCCACTTACGATCAGGAAATGATCTTATTTGCAGGGGAAAAATTTATTACGGAACAAATAGATCATATCCAATATAAACTCGGACCTAAATCTTTTTTTCAGACCAATATTTCTCAGGCGGTTAATTTGTATCATATTGCTTTGGAATATGCAGATCTTAAAAAAGAGGATATTGTGTATGATTTTTATACCGGTTTGGGAAGTATTGCTTTGTTAGCGGCAACTCAATGTAAAAAAGTGATAGGGGTTGAAAGTGTGGAGGCGGCAGTAGAGGATGCAAAAATGAATGCTACAGCAAATAATATTGATAACTGCACCTTTATTTACGGTGATATGGCTAAAGTATTCGACAATGATTTTATTAATACTTACGGCAAAGCAAATGTTGTTATAACAGATCCTCCACGCGTTGGAATGCACAAAGATGTGTGTTTAAAATTACTGGAACTAGAGCCGGAAAAAATAGTTTATGTGAGTTGTAATCCCGTAACGCAGGCGCGAGATATTCAAATACTTTCCGAAAAGTATGAAGTAATTACAATGCAACCCGTAGATATGTTTCCGCAGACTTATCATGTGGAAAATGTGGCATTGTTGCGTTTAAAATAGATCGTCAAATAAATATTACCACCGGGCACTGCTTTATGGACATGGGTATCGAGACAAGAGAAAAAAAGGATGAGATATTTTGAAATTATTACAATGCTTGAATATCTGCTCCTTGGAACAATAAGTTTCCAATGTTACAAATTGCCACTGCCACTGCACACTGCTCACTACCACCGCCCACCGCTCACTGCTCCCTGCCCCCGAGCAATTCCACCAATTTATTATAAGCCTCCGCATTGTAAACGTTATGCACTGCATTATTAATGTCTTGTTTTTCTCCGGCGGTAAGATGAAAACTAAGGGATGCGCGTTTATTGTTTTCGGATGGTTGATATTCAAAGGTTATTACCTCCATTTTGCCTTCTAAAATTTCATCTAAATAATTAAGTATCTGGTCATTTTGGTAATCCTGAATTTCCACCCAATTAGAATATAAATTTTCCACCGGGCTCATAAATTTTTGCATCACACCATTACTCATATTTTTTTTGATCTTCATCTCTTGTTCAATGGCGCGAATATTTACTATAATAACTCCGCTGGTGTTTTCAAGTATCCAATCATTAAAAACAGCAATAAATTGTGCGGCAGTTTGTGTGCCGTAATTATCTCTAATTCCCGCATCCATTATTTCAATTTCCGGTGACGTAGGGAGATGCACATTTGGCAATATATAAGGAAAGGTGCAATTCATACGCAATACACTGGTAAATAAAATGCTGTCGGTATTATTATTATCAAGTAAATAATGAATATCCGCACCATCAATTTCAGGTTGTGCAAAGTGTCTGCTGCGATTTTGCGGTTTTGCAAGGTAGGAGACCGAGTGAGCTCCGATATATAATTTTCTTTCATCATTTATAATAGTAGGAGTGAAGATCATCATAGGTATTTTAGCAGAATATTCAGGTTCCTTATAATAAATCAATGGGCGAAACAAAACGGAATCGGTATTTTCATTCAATATTTTTTCAAACATGTAACCGCGATCTTTTCTATATACTTCATCTTCGTAATTATATTTTTGCCAGGGATAAAAAAGATCATTTACTACAATTGTAAAACTTAGGGCATTCAACAGGTCAGCGGAAATATTATCGGTATATTGTTTATCATTTAAATTTATAGCAGCACCATTTAATGATTGCAAATACAACTCGCGATAATAAGCTGCTGCTAACATACCTCCTGATGCTCCGGTGATCAAAGGGCATTGTTGCATTAATTTGTGTTGTGTAAGACTGTCGGCATACTGAAGAACCTGCATAGTAAAAGACATGGCCCGCAAGCCGCCCCCGCTACAATTTATAAAGACCAATTTTGGTTTTTCATTGGCGGGTGTAAAATTCGTTTTTCGGTTTTCTAATATTTGTAGGGTATTTCTAATGTCCCCATTGGCATAAGCAGTGTCTGAAATTATTTTTAATCTGTCGATGCTGTACTCAGAGGTAGAATCGTAATTTAATCCGTAAACTTTATTTTTATAACTTAGTAAATTGGAATGCATCATTGCATTTATAAAAAGTATGATTAGGAGAAAAAATATCAATTTCCACGGCCCCATCCAGTAATAAAATGCACCTGTTAAAACGATCAAAATTGCAACAAGTAAAACTATACTGGCAGCGGCAGGAATTCTAAAAATTGGATTATCCATCAGTAAACCAAAAAGTATAATTAAAATAATACTACTCACTTCAATAAAAAATGCATTTGCATGATGTTGTTTATATACAGATCTTATAACGGATTCCGGGTAGTGGTCAGCCGATCTGGTGTGTTTCCACCTTAAATTGTTGTTGAGATAATACTCCGTTTGTACCCTGTTTTTCGACATTACTTCCTCGTGTGTCGGCTCATCAGGGTCGTGTTGTGTAATCGCTTCTTTTTTCTTTTTAATAATGCCAATTATTTGAAAAATATCTTTATTGGTCCTGAAAAAATAGACCATAGAAATAAGAATTACTGAAATAAGTCCCGTAATAAATCCACCTATACTGGCTGCAATAGTGAATAGGTTTAAAAGTCCTTCCTTCGATTGAAATGCAATAATTTCAAATATGTATATGATAAAAAATAGCAACGGAAAAAATGCATTATTTAAACAATAGGTGCCAAAAGGTTTTTTTAAAGTAGCGAGAAACGAAAAATTATGTGCATTCAAAATGTAACTCGTAATATTCCACACAATAAAAAAACCGCCCATTGCAGCACCTAAAATGCAAAAGCTGCTAAAATTTACCTTGCCGACATATTCAGGATCGAGAAATAATAAGGAAATGCCATAACGGGAACCTGTAAGTCCGGCAGAAATACTAATCAAAAATATCCACGATAACAATAAAAAATGATTGCGTTTAACATGCAACATCAGCAACCTCACCGGGAACGAATAAAGAATACTGTAGAGTGCTTTTTGCATATTGTGTTCAATCAGTTTTACGCATATCCTATTATAAAGGTTCTGCGTGGGTTGTCATAGTTATGCAACGAACGTGAATCTCAGAAAATTATAAAAAGGGAATTGAACTTTATCGCGCTATAAAAGTGGAACCTGTATAAAAAGGAAATGCAGCATGCTCCTCATCATGCTGCATCCATTTAGGGGTAATGTTGCCTAACCAATAACCTGTAAAGGTTGACCCAAAGAAAAGTATTATTTCTGATAATTGCAAATAATTTAAACATTTATTGTAAAATTTAGAAATATTTGAATATTTTTGAGAATTCATTGTCGATAAGCTAAAAAATTCTCTCTGATATGTCTGAAAATTACGGAATTGATAAAGTTGATATCCAGATTCTGCACATGTTAATGCAGAATGCGATGACTCCCTTTACCGAAATTGCCCAAAAAATAGGCGTTTCCCCTGGTACTATCCATGTTCGCATGAAAAAAATGGATTCTATAGGGCTCATAAAGTCGTCGCACCTTATGGTAAATCCCTTAAAATTGGGTTATGGAATTACTGCCTTTTTGGGCGTTTATCTCGATAAAAGCAGCATGTACGACAATGTTGTAAAAGACCTCGAAAAAATTCCTGAGATCGTAGATTGCCATTATATGACTGGAACCTACAGCATGTTTGTAAAGATCATCTGCAAAGACACGCTGCATCTCAAAGAAATTCTGCACGATAAAATTCAGCAAATATCCGGTATCGATCGAACAGAAACTTTTATTTCCCTCGAAGAAAGTTTTAACAGGCCAATGAAGATTGATCAGGATAAACGGAAATGAAACTAAAATGATTAAACCAACAAAGTTAGCATCGACTATCTGCGTCCTGTTATGATACTCGATACCCTAACCAACATAATCTCTTAATTCCAAATTTTCGTTTTCAGATCAAATTGTTCAGGTATGGTGAGCAAACTTTGGAGATAATTAAATTGTTTTTCCAAAAATGTTTCATCATCTACCCTAGTAAAAATGTCGGGAGCAAACAGGGCGTCTTCGCTTTTAATTGCAACATACATTTTATTATTAATGAAGGAGATATATATATCCTGATAAAATGTATTTTTTAATGTTGTGATACGTTCCACTAATTTGGTTGAAAGAATATATCTTGCCTCCACAGAATCGGTGGAATATACTGCGAACATTTTTTCGAAATCGGGGTTTTCCAGTTGCACTAATTGCGTGTTTTTTCGGTGTATGTATTCGTTCATTAGTTCTCCGGAAACTTCACCCATTAAAGAACGCGAAATGTCAGGCATGACAAATGTTTCCCCTTGAAAATTTTTGTTAAAATCGGCAACAAACAAATAACCGTTGAAAAGTTCAGTGATCTTAGTTTCGGTTTTGCCTTTACTACTACTTGTTTCCTCCTGAAGAACCTTTAATTTACTGCCGTGAAAATTATTTTGTAAACCTTCGAAGTAATCACTACCGGTATAACTCCATATATTTTGAAAGGAAAATAATTTAGAGGATTCAAATTCATCTCGACTAAGATGCTTTTTTTCTGTGTAATTAATTTCTTTATTAATATAGGGCAAACTTTCTTTTAAAAAAATTGTGCGAAAATCATGTATGTAATTTGTTTCAACACGTTTTAATAAATTGTAAGGGAGTATGAGCACAAATACCGAAAATATTGCAGCTGACCAGCGCAGAAAAAAGGCAAAACCGAATTCAACATTTAAATATAATGTCCCGATCAAATATGCTACGGCAATAACTACCGCACTTATTGCAATAGTTAATCCTATCATCAAGAAATTATTTTTGATCAATGCAGGATTCCTTTCTCCAATTTGAGATTTAAGAGTTTTATTGACAATCATCAATACTACAAGTCCCAATACTCCATACATAAAACCCGAAATTATTTTCACAAATCCTGTATCGGCAAAGGAGTCGGCGGTAAACATTTTTAAAAAACCAAGAAATAAACTGATAACAACCGCAATAAAATATACATTAAGGATACGGGTTAATATTCCTGTTACGATAACAAGGATATGTCTTGATCTCAGTTTGGATAAACCGGGTTTGAGTCTTGATTGGTAAAGTGTCTGAAACGAATTGTTATACAAGGTAGGAAATATTGTTTTTTAAGTGCTTTAAATTTTTTGAGTGTAAATTTATTTCAATATGGTAAATGAACAACTTTTTTCCGAACTATTATTGTAGAACCGAATAAAGTACATACCGTTTGCAAAATCAGCGTCTATTTCAACATTTCCATCAACACACCAATAGTATTCCGCAATGTAAATTCTACCCTGGATATCCATGATGGAAACAAATACTTCTCCATCGGTTAGATCATTTGTCATTATAATAAATTTCCCCGAATTAGGATTAGGATAAATTGTAATCGTTTCTTTTTCATTTCCTTCCATTAATTTTAATGGCAAAGTTGTAAAGGCTAGAAGCGGGGAAAATCCACTGGAACCCGATGCACCACAATTTGTTTTTACTTTATATTCATAATTGGTATTGGATAATAAACCTGTTAATTTTTTGGAAATGGTGGTACTCGATTTTTTTAACCAGGTAGTTGTTCCTGTCGGACGATAATAAATTTGATATTTTTCGGCTCCTGTAACTGCACTCCAATTTATTTTTGCTGAGGTTGAGGTGATCATATTTGAAAATACACCGGTCGGAACTGCACAAACAAATGGATTTACAGTAAGGTTAGTAATTATTGCAGAATCGCAACCAAATATTGTTTCATAATTTGTGGTATAAATTCCTGTTGCAGAAACAATAGCGCCATCAGGCAGTGTGTAAGTAGAAGGGGCGCTAATTGTTACAAAAACAGTTGAACTATAATTGGTGCACGTTAATCCGGTTAATAATAAAGAATAATCCTGACCTCCGCCACTTAATAAACCTTTATGACTTATAGTTATGCTATAATTACCCGCAGTTGGTGCAGCAATATAAATGCATTCCGAATTATCGGTATTATTATCTCCGTTTGTTGCAAGTGCTTCCGGAATTAAGGGATTTAATTTAAAGGGAAAATAAATGGTATTGTCGCTTAATCTTGTCAGCCTTATATCAAGATCATTTACTAAAATTTTTGTTGTAGGATCCAATGCATCAGCAGGTACAATTCCTGCCGGGTCGTTCCATACTATCGTTATTTTAATTGGAGAAGTTCCGTTGCTTGTAACCGGTAAATTTTCTGTTTCATTATTTAATAAATTAAGTTCCTGCATACGAATGGGATTCGCCACAACATCAGAAATAAATAATGCTGCTCCATCCGTATTTAATAAACCCCATCCAAATGCATACGAAGGGCCAAAAGTTGCAGTGGGTTGATCTGCAGTATGCATCACCAATGCTTTTGCAGTAGATGCAAGCATATAGTTTCCAAATAAATTAAGGTGATGTTGTTGTAATAATGCAAGGCTTCCGGAAGTAGAAGGAGTTGCCATACTTGTTCCGGAATAATTCGCGTAATCAGCAGCTCCCGATGCAACGCAGGAATATAAACTTGCACCGTTTGCAACAATATCCGGTTTTATTCTTCCATCATCACAAGCGCCATATCCCGAAAAGTATGTAATAATAATATCAGCCGGATTAATATATCCATTCACAATATCTTCAATTGCTCCTACGGTTAAAGTATTTTTTGCAGTTTGTAATCCACCGGGAATACAGTCATACACACCATCCGGTTTTGGTTCTGATCCATCTGCCGTTAATAATGCGCCGGTATATATTAATTTATAAGTTGCTCCGGAAGGAACATCATCACTTCTGTTATTGGAAGCAGCAACAACAGGTAAATAATAAGGAGCTGCATTTGCAACAAGATCTACATCGCGCGATTTATTTAAATAATTTCCGAAAATATAATCTTCATTATCATCAACGGAAATATCGCCATACCATTCCCACATAGAAGTTCCACTGTTATAATACCATCCTGCAATATAACTGTAGGAATGATTGGAAATTAACATTCCCAACGATGCTTCCGTCGTCATTTCCTCAATATCCGAAGTCCAGTCGAATCCTTTTATGGTTGCCTGATATGCATGTCCTTTTGCTGCCGCATCAACACCCGATGCGATCATGGTTCCAGCACAATGTGTGGAGTGACTGCTATACGTTCCGGTTTGAGATAATCCCATACTTGCCCTGGTATTTAATTCCTGATGTGTGGTTAATAATTTTCCGGAATCCCAAATGCGTAATTGAATTCCGGTTCCCGTTAAATTTAATCCTGCACCACCACCGGTCCATACTTTATTTGCTCCATCTGTTTTTGCGGAATTAAGATTATCTGTTGTATAATATCGGGGAAATCCATTCATTAAATAATGCACTTCTGTAAGGCCACCATTTTCGGTAGGAAAGGATAAAGGCAAATCATTTTCCAAAACATATTTTGCCGCCTGGTTATATCCAATCTGATATTTTGCCGCAGCAGTTTTTACTGAATCAAGTAATTGCTGATTTATGGTAATATTTTGTGCAGAAACTGCAATCGGAAATAATAGGAGTAAAAGAAACTGTTTCATACAATAGTTTAGGTATTGTAAATGTAGAGATTTTTGGGGGAATGATTGTTATTGGTGGGTGGAGCCACTTGTTAAAGACTTGATTTTCAAACCTTTTGTTAGATTTGTCTTTTTCCGGGGGAAGTGTGCGGTAGTGAAAAATTTTATACTTCAATTGCGAAAGATGGACAATCTCGAACTCAATTATTTGCTTATTCAAAGGTCTTCATCGGAAGATCTAAAAGCGGTAGAATATGTTTTTTCTAAACAAAAAGGGGAAACAAATACGCAGATCCTTTTTAATTTGTTGCTGGAAGAAAAGGTATTTGATGCGGAAAGGATAATAAACAGGTGGAGGCTATTTGATAAAAAGAAGCCCCTGACTACAAAGGCATTGGAAAATACAAAAACAAATTTAAAAACCATATTGTTGGAGGCAATTGGAATAAAAAACCAATTTGTAATTGGTGGTGACGCTGAAAAGGCACTTTATCATGCGGAGGCATATATTCAAAGGCAATTTTTTATGCAGGCTTTCCAGGTATTGGATAGTGCTTTGGAGGACAATTCTATTTTTATGTATCCAAATTACAGGGTAACGGTAATTCAAAAGGTGTTGTGGTTGCTTCCGCTATTAAAATTGGAAGCTGCAGAAAAAAAGCGGGAGCATTATTTAGTATTTCTACAAAGCGCCATGGATGAAATACAATTGTTTTATGAAGTATTTGTATTTAATAATGCTGTTTTTGAACTTGTTGGGAGAAATGTGATCATGAAAAGTGCTGATAGCAAAGCAGAATTAAGGAATTTATTAAAGCATAACCTTGTAAAATTTAATCAGGATAAATTGCCGCATACCTCAGCAGTTTATTTGACTAAAACAAAAATTAATTTACATTACCTTGCCTCGGAGCCACTTAAACAATTTGATTTACAAATGGATTTTTGCACCATGCTGCGAAAGTACGATAAACAATATCTGCAGTCTTCTGAATATCTGAATTATGTAGGCGAATTTACCAACCTTGCAACACTTGCAGTACAGTTGCAAAAGGATAGAATATTTAGTATTACAATACAATATTTGAAATCCATTATATCTTTGAATAAACAATATTTTCCTGTGTTTCAGGCACAGGTGCTGTTGTTGGAAGCAATGCAGTATTATTATACTAAAAATTATGAGGTAATGTTGCCTTTGTTAGAGAAAGCAGATAATTATATTGTAAAAACTGTTGCGGGCACTCCGGCATTACACTCCGACAATTTTAAATTGGGATTAATGAAATGTTGGCTTGCAGTAAAAAATTACCCGAAAGTAAAATATTGGTTTGGAAACAGAACTGGAATAAAACCCATCGTTAGATTGGACAGTTATTTTATTATTTACGTTATATATGTTTGTTCGTTGTATGAACAATTTATTATTCAAAACAAAACGCTTGTGCTTCCAAACGGATTTAAAAATTGGGTGGAAAACCTGCGGTCTATGCAAAAAAATAACAGAATGTTTTTGCCCTTGGAATCAGCCGTAATAGAAACGTTAATGCAACTTGCCGATTCCGATAAAAAGGAGATGCATTTAAAATTACTGACCGTATTAGCAAAAAAAATGCAGCAATTGCCAATACTGGGGCATGTTTATCAGGAACAATTTTATCGCATATTTGATTTAAAAGGCTGGATACATGAAATGATCGGCAAACTAAAAAAGAAATAAAAAGAAATGCCTCCACATGGGAGGCACTCTTTTGTTTTTTGAACGGGTTGGTTACGGAATTATCCAGTCCCACACCCAGGTCCAAAACGACAGATTGTTTTCATTGTTGCCAATGTTTTCTTCGTTCATTTTTACACGTTGTTTTTAGGGATGCCTTGAACATATACTTCACTTTATGCCTGTACATCATTAACTTAATTAATGAAGCTATCGTTAGCTGCAAAACAGCGCGGACAGGGATTTCAATGCGTTCTCTTAGCGAGAGTTTGCATTGATTTCGAAGTGAAAATTAGAGAACAGAAATAGGGTAGAAGTATGAATGCTACCAACCGGGGGGTATTATGCTACCAACTTGTATTATTTGGCTATCACTGCATTTTGTTGGTGGTAAAAGCTGACTAATCAATACCCAAAAAATCCATAAGTGCAGAAAATTCATTTCTTGAAAGTTTAATCTTTCCGCCATTTGTAAAAACAACGATTAATGATTTGCGAATTATTTCCTTAATATGATTTGTATTAAAATAAAAAGACCGCACCCTAAAAAATGAAGAAGGAAGATCATGGTAATCATCTAATTTACCCAACATTTTTGATGTGAGTAGTGTATCCTCATTAAACTTATCGTTTTCGAGATAAACAAAACTTTTATGCGAACCTTTATTGCCGCCTTTAAAGGTAAATATATGACTAAATGGTATGCGTATTATTTTTTCACCACTTTGTATATTGCATAAATGGTTTGACCTGTCTGAATCTTTTAACGCAATGCGCGCATCCTCCATATCTGTAGAGATTAAAAATTGCATTTTCTCCGCTTTTTTTATCGCCTTTTTTAATTCTTCTGCTTGATATGGTTTTCTGATATATTCTACAGCATTATGTTCAAAAGCTTGTTCTGCGTGTTTATCTGATTTTGTAATAAATATAATTTTATGGTCATCCGGTGGAATTGCATCTAATACATCAAAACATGTTTTATCTTCATCGAGGTACACGTCCATAAAAATTAAATCCGGTTTAAATTCGCGCAGCACTTCAATTGCCACATCGGCTGTTTCACAAATTTGAATCAAATCAATTGTGGGAAAAAACCTATCCATAATTGTTCTCAAATGATGAGCAGAAATAAATTCATTTTCAACGATTACGTACGTATGTACTTCAAATTTTGCCATAATAAGTATTTTTTAATAAAATAACATATTGGATATAAAACTATTAATTTAAAATTTCAGTAGAGAAATGCAGTGACTTCTAACTGTAAAATGCAATAATTTTTTGCAAAAGACAATTTTTAAATACTACACATGTATTCAATTACGAAAACATTGTGAATTTAATCCACATACGTTTCTTGCAAAATCTTTTTAACTGTTTTG
>CAZXBG010000052.1:0-22774 GCA_964638865.1 uncultured Chitinophagales bacterium
AATTTAAAATGGGTGCCCAGGTCCACGGTTCAGGTGGTGTTCTGCGGATATACCACGACTCTGTTGCCTGTGCAAATAATTGGGTTCCGGAAATTAAACAAATAATTAAAACAAAAATGAAAAGGGAAGAGCGGTATTTCATAATGCATGGTTTTATTCCTTAAAGATACAGTATGATTTGTATCCTAATAATTGCATTAGGAAAATATAAAATATTTGATCAGCATCGGTCACCAGATGGTAAAAATGCTGATCAAATAAATGTTATTTTAACGGTAGTGGATAGGAAATTATAAATAAGCGGCGATAATTAAACTTACGATGCTCATCAATTTAATTAAAATATTCATCGATGGTCCGGAAGTATCTTTAAATGGATCACCAACTGTATCACCTGTAACCGAAGCCTTATGTGCATCAGAACCTTTATAATGAATCTCACCATTGATAGTGGCACCTTTTTCAAACGATTTTTTTGCATTATCCCATGCACCACCGGAGTTGCTTTGAAACATTGCCATCAAAACTCCACTTACCGTAACTCCTGCAAGAACTCCACCTAAAATTTCCGCAGAACTCACTCCTTCAAAAACTCCTTTTAATCCAAAACCAACTAAAACCGGAGTGCCTAAAGCAAGCAATCCTGGTAATATCATCTGACGCAATGCTGCCTGTGTAGAAATTGCAACACATTTTTCATATTCGGGTCTAGCAGTTCCTTCCATAATTCCCGGTATTTCACGGAATTGACGGCGAACTTCTTCCACCATACTCATAGCTGCATTTCCAACTGCTTTTATTGCCATAGAAGAAAATAAGAACGGTATCATTCCACCAACAAATAAACCAGCTAAAACAGGTGCTTTATAAATATCAATTCCATCAATATCCGCAACTCCAACAAAAGCAGCAAATAATGCCAATGAGGTTAATGCTGCGGAAGCAATTGCAAAACCTTTTCCAATAGCTGCTGTAGTATTTCCTGCAGCATCAAGCACATCTGTTCTTTCGCGTACTTCCTTAGGTAGGTCGCTCATTTCTGCAATTCCACCCGCGTTATCGGCTATAGGACCAAATGCATCAATTGCAAGTTGCATGGCAGTTGTGGCCATCATTCCGGCAGCTGCAATCGCAACGCCGTAAATACCTGCAAAAGAGAAGGAAGCAACAATTCCAAAAGCTAAAACCAATATCGGCAACATGGTTGATTGCATTCCCATTGCCAAACCCCCAATAATGTTTGTGGCATGTCCTGTTGATGATTGACGAACAATTGACATTACCGGTTTTCTACCCATAGAGGTATAAAATTCAGTAATGATGCTGATTAAAGTTCCAACAACTAAACCAACTATAATTGCAAAATAAATATCTAAAGCTGTGAATGTAACAAGTGAATCACCCATGCGCATTTCACCCGCAGGCATAATATTCATTACTATAAAATAACTTGCTATTGCTGTAATAGCTATGGACACCCAATTTCCCATGTTTAATGCTTTCTGTACATTTCCACCTTCTTTCACCCGAACGAAAAAGGTACCGATCACCGATGCCAGAATTCCCATTCCTGCAATAACCATAGGTAATATCATTGGAGCCATTCCGCCAACAGTATCGTCTGAAATAATTTCTCTGCCCAAAACCATGGTAGCTAAAACGGTAGCAACATAACTTCCGAAAAGGTCGGCGCCCATTCCGGCCACATCACCCACATTATCACCCACATTATCTGCAATAGTTGCAGGGTTTCGAGGGTCATCTTCAGGTATCCCTGCTTCCACTTTTCCAACAAGGTCAGCTCCAACATCTGCTGCCTTAGTATAAATACCACCGCCTACACGGGCAAATAATGCAATACTTTCAGCCCCAAGAGAAAATCCTGTTAAAACCTCCAGCGCTTTTTCCATTTCAGCGCCGTTAACCGAATTTCCATCCACAAACATAAAATACAATGCGATAAACAATGACCCAAGTCCCAAAACTGCCAAACCGGCAACCCCTAATCCCATTACGGAACCTCCTGCAAAGGAAACACGGAGAGCTTTTGATAAACTCGTTCTTGCTGCCTGAGTAGTTCTTACGTTAGCCCGAGTTGCTATTTTCATACCGATAAAACCGGCAAGTCCACTAAAGATGGCTCCAATAATAAATGCAATTACTATGGTAGGATCACTCCTTTCATTAGTTGTAGACAACCATCCTAACAAAACAGATGCAATCACAACATAACCACCTAAAATCAGATATTCAGCCTTTAAAAATGCCATGGCTCCTTCACTGATATAACCTGCAATGGTTTTCATGCGATCGTTGCCGCTTTCCTGACGGTTCACCCATACCGCAACAACACCCATATAAAGCAATGCAAAAATTCCTAGAATGGGGATCAAATAGACAATAAGACTCATAGAATTGGATTAATTTAAGAGGCGGCAAAGGTAGGCATAAGCACTTGGAAAGAAAAACATCCGCATTTCTTTTAGCCCTTTTTTTTTATATTTTTTTATAGGACTCGCATCTGGTTTGATTTTTATTCTTATTAAAATCCATTTTAATCATCATTAACAGGCGTTTTATTACTAAAAATTTCAAAATGTTGTATTTTGAGCCCGAATTTATAATCAAGATTAATTATGGCACAACAAAAAGAAGCTTGGGGATCACGCTTGGGGCTAATTTTGGCAATGGCAGGAAATGCTGTTGGGTTAGGAAATTTCCTTCGATTTCCTGTTCAGGCAATTCAGAATGGCGGCGGAGCATTTATTATCCCTTATCTGGTGTGTTTTTTATTGATGGGAATTCCACTGCTGTGGGTAGAATGGGCTTCCGGTAGATTTGGCGGTGCAAGCGGAAATCACTCTACTCCATTCATACTTAATAATATGGATAAAAGAAGATTTTGGAAATATATCGGTGTATTCGGAATCTTCACAAATCTCGCTGTTGCAGCATATTATTGTTATTTGGAAAGTTGGACATTATCCTGGGTGTGGCATACAATTACGCGCTCCTTCAGCGGTCAAAGCCAGGAGGAAGTTGCATCCTTTTTTACAAATTATGTATCCCTGGGCTCCTCGGAACCTATTATATTTTGGGTCATCTGTTTAATTTTAAATACCTGGATTTTATCAAAAGGATTGAGCGGTGGTGTTGAAAAAGTTGCAAAAATCGGTATGCCATTATTAATTGTTTTCGGAGTATTTCTGGCAATAATGGGTATTTCTCTCCAGTCAGGATCGCATGGCGCAATCAATGGAGGCTCTGTTGGTCTGAACTTTTTATGGACGCCTGATTTTTCTACTATTTGGAACCCTAAGGTTTGGCTTGCAGCGGCCGGGCAAATATTTTTTACACTTTCTGTCGGTATGGGTTCCATTCAATGTTATGCGTCTTATGTGCGTAAAAAAGATGACATTGCACTAAATGCAATGAGTGCCGGATGGATGAACGAGTTTGTGGAAGTTGTTTTAGGTGCCGCAATTATAATTCCTATTTCCGTTGGTTATTTGGGTATTGACAGAGTAGTAGAACTTACCCAAAGCGGTGGACTTGGCCTTGGATTCAGAACATTGCCATTTTTATTTGAACAATGGGGAACAGTGTTGGCAATAATTTGTGGTGTTTTTTGGTTCGGATTATTATTTTTTGCAGGTATAACATCTTCACTTGCTATGGGAACTCCCTGGATGGGATTTATGCGCGATGAATTTGGATGGAGCCGACAAAAAGGAGCCTGGAGTTTTGGTGCAATAGTTCTAATATTAGGTCTGCCTACTGTTTTGTTTTTTAATCAGGGTGTATTTGATGAGTATGACTATTGGGCAGGAACAGTTTCATTAGTTGTTTTTGCACTTGCGGAGATCATACTATTTTCATGGGTTTTTGGAATGAACAGGGGATGGGCGGAAATTAATTCGGGAAGTGATATTAAAATTCCTAAGGTTTTCCGATTTGTAATTAAATGGGTAACACCTTTTATGTTGTTATTTGTTTTTTTGGGAGCATTAATTACACCAAAAGGAAACGATTGGGTAGGGGCATTCAGCAATGGATGGCAACTGGACAACAGTTCCATTATAAAACAAATAACGAATAGTGGTTTACGAGAGCAAATTTCTACTGCTCAGGCTGCAGGAGATCTGGAAACAGTAGCAATACTCGATGAAAAATTATTGTATATTACAGGAGCCAGATTATTACTGCTGGCTGTATTTTTAGGTATTGGATATTTGGTATTTATAGCATACCGTAAACGTTTAAAACAAGGGAGGATAGCATGAGTTCAGCAGCTTTAATAATGATGATCACTACGATCGCAGTCGTGACATGTGTTACAGGATATTTCTTTTATCTGGTTTTGAAAACACCACCTAAGTCGGAACCGGATTCGTATGAGGATAATGATGATGAAAAAAGATAAAGAATTAATGTAGATTTATTCTTAGAAAGTGATCACATTGATGAAATTGTGATATCTTAAAGTTATTTTTATTGGATAATAATATATAACGGGGGTTATTTATTTAACAGTTAAATGGAAAGCTGTGATGAGGAACCTGAAAAAACTAACCCGGAATTATTTTATTTTTTCCAAAAAGGAAAGAAATGTTGCACTATACCTCGCATTTTGTATCTTAACAATTACGTTTTTACCAACTATACAAAAACAGTTTTTCCGCACTGAAAGGAAAACTAATTTCGAGGCACTTCAACCGCTTTTTATAAGTTTTCCTGTTGAAGACGAAAGTTCATTTGAAAATAATAAAAGTGTTGTGGAATTTAAGCAACGATATGATGAAGATCAGTATACTAAACCTTATTATCCTCAAAACAAATCAAATACCTTTAAATCATCACAACAAGTTCAATTATTTGTTTTTGATCCCAATGTTATAACAGTTGAACAATGGAAACAATTGGGAATTACTTCCTGGATGGCAGAGCGCATAATTAATTATCGTAACAAAGGCGGTAAATTCAAAAAAAAAGAAGATCTCCTGAAAACTTATGGATTTACAAATGAAGATTTTATTCGTTTGGAAAAATATATTGAAATAGATACATCTCAATTTATTGTTCAAAAGAGTTTCACTAAAAATCAAACGATATTAAATGGAGAACAAAAAATTACCGAGGTAAATACTGCCAATAAAGAACAACTGATGTCGTTGGGTTTTTCAGCAGATAATGCAATCAGGATCATAAAATTTAAAGAAAGTGCCGGAGGAATTTATTCAATAGATCAATTGAACACCGTTTTTGGGATTGATATGGAATCGCTTGAAAATGCCAGAACATTTTTAACAATTGATGTCAGTCAATTAAATAAGATGAATATCAACACAATTTCATTTGAACAACTCGCAAATCATGCGTATATTTCGGATGAATTAGCACAGTCAATTATTGATTACAGAAGTTTAACAGGGAAATTTTATGCAATCACCGAATTGATGAAAGTAAAAGGAATGTACCCATCCTTATATGAAAAATTGAAACCGTATTTGATATTATGAATATTGAACAAAAAATAAAAAATGCAATTCGCGATGTAGCTGATTTTCCTCAGGAGGGAGTTGTATTTAAAGATGTTACCCCGCTTTTGGCAGACCCGGAACTTTCCAATGAGATAGTAGAGGAAATGATAAAAAAAACGGCTCACTTGAAAATTGATGCAGTAGTTGCCATTGAAAGCCGTGGATTTCTCTATGGATTTTTACTTGCAAATAAATTGAATGTTCCCTTTATTCCCGTTCGCAAAAAAGGAAAGCTGCCGGGTGAAACAGTCGAATTTTCTTATGATTTGGAATATGGATCAGCAACGGTTGAGATTCACAGCATGGATATAAAACCAGGATGGAATATTCTCATTCATGACGATCTTCTTGCAACAGGTGGAACTGCCCATGCCGCCGCCGAATTAATAAGAATGCAAAATGCACATGTCGCTGCTTTTGCATTTGTTATTGAACTTTCCTTCCTTCACGGTATTAATAAATTGAAAACTTATAGCGATAATATTGTTTCATTGGTTACCTATTGATAATTTTACACTCTTTTTAATTTCAGGCATATGGAAATGGATGTGATAGATAATTTAGCAATGATTACGGAATCTGCAAAAAACTTTGCAGACAAACATATACGACCGAAAATGATGGAATGGGATGAATCTCAGCACTTTCCGGTAGATCTTTTTAAAAAAGCTGGTGAATTGGGACTCATGGGAGTTTTAGTACCGGAACAATACGGTGGAGCAGGCTTAGGATATCAGGAGTACGTAAAAATAATTGATGAGATTTCCGCAGTATGTGGATCGATAGGGCTATCTATTGCTGCACATAATTCACTTTGTACGGGTCATATTCTCGCTTTTGGAAACGAATCGCAAAAATTACGTTATTTACCCAAACTCGCTTCAGGAACCTGGATTGGCGCATGGGGTTTAACAGAACCCAATACAGGGAGCGATGCCGGAAATATGCAATGCACTGCAAAACAAGAGGGCGACAATTGGGTTATAAATGGAACCAAATGCTGGATCACCCATGGAAAATCATGTGATGTGATGGTAGTTATAGCCAGAACAGGCGCTCCAAGAACTCCAAAAAATTGTACTGCTTTCATTGTCGAAAAAGGAGCTCCCGGATTTAGTGCAGGAAAAAAGGAAAATAAATTAGGCATGCGGGCAAGTGAGACCACGGAAGTGATCTTCGATAATTTTGTAATTTCAGATGCTCAACGTATGGGTGAAGTTGGGGATGGATTTCAACAAGCAATGAAAGTATTGGATGGCGGCAGAATTTCTATTGCTGCACTTAGTCTTGGAATTGCAAAAGGTGCATACAGAGCTGCATTAAATTACTCAAAAGAAAGATATCAATTCGATCAGCCTATATCCAGTTTTCAGGGCATTTCCTTTAAACTTGCTGATATGGCAACTAAAATTGAAGCGGCGGAACTGCTCACCATGAAAGCCGCAGATCTTAAAAATAAAGGCCAAAAAGTAACCACCGCTTCAGCAATGGCAAAATATTATGCATCGGAAGTAGCGGTAAGTGTTGCTAACGATGCGGTTCAGATTTTTGGCGGATATGGATATACAAAAGATTTTCCCGTGGAAAAATTTTATCGCGATGCAAAATTGTGCACTATTGGGGAAGGAACTTCCGAGATCCAGAAGCTTGTAATCGCCAGAGAAGTGTTGCGGTAACTAAATCATTTTTTACACGTATTAGGATTTTTAAATACATATGCATATTTTTGCAGTCCCAAAATAAAAAAAATAATGTTAATAATCGACGCAAGAGAAGTTGAATCAATAGACAAAGCGCTAAAGAATTACAAGAAAAAATTTGAAAAGGCCGGTATCGTTAAGGAATTGCGCCGCAGACAAGCTTTTTCAAAGCCATCTATTGATCGCCGACAAGAGATCATTAAAGCACGCTACAAACAAAAGTTTGTAACAGTGGCTAATCAGGGGTAATTTATAACCCGTGTAATTTTGGTGTAACTGCCTGTTTTTAGGAACAAACTCAATTAATTTGATGCAAAAAGAGGGCTTTTACGCATATTTACAATACGAGAAACGGTACAGTCTCAATACAATTGAGGCCTATAAAAACGATATCTCACAATTCTCCGCTTTTTTGTTAAATGAATATCCGGGCTCAAATCCGAACCTTACTGACGTGCATCACAAACAGATCAGGGCATGGGTAGTAAGTCTTATGAATGATAAGATCAAAGCCAAAAGCGTTAACCGAAAAATTTCTTCCCTAAAAACCTACTTTAAATATCTGCTTCGCACAGAATCAATCACCAAAAATCCGATGTTAAAGGTGGTTGCCCCTAAAACGCCCAAAAATTTACCACTCTTTGTAGAAAAGGGAAATATGGAAAATGTTTTTGAAAATATTGATTCCATATACTCTGAAAATACAGAATTGGAACGATTTATAAAGATTCGTGATCTGCTGATCATCGAATTATTGTATTCTACCGGAATGCGGCGAACTGAGTTGCTTGGACTATCCGATAATTCATTCGATCACTCCCAAAGGAATGTTAAAGTGCTTGGTAAAGGAAATAAAGAACGCATTATTCCTGTTAGTAAAGACCTGATTGAATTAATAGACACCTATTTAACAAGTCGTAATAAATTATTTGGCGTCACATCCTGTTTTATAATTACTGATTCGGGAAAGAAACCCTATCCTAAAATGATTTATAATATCGTAAACAGGATATTGCAATTTGTAACAACACTAACCAGAAAAAGTCCGCATGTTTTGCGACATACTTTTGCAACCCATTTATCCAATAATGGAGCAGAACTTAATGCCATAAAGGAATTGTTAGGGCATGCAAGTTTAGCATCCACACAGGTTTACACCCATAACACGATCGATCAACTAAAAAACATACATCATCTCGCTCACCCAAAAGGGTAAGCTTATATTAAACAGAAAAATAAAGAATATGGAAGTGAAAGTACAATCAATTCATTTTGATGCTGATCAAAGATTATTAGACCTGATAGATCAAAAAATGGTAAAAATTGAGAAACTGGAACCAAATGCAACCGATATACAGGTATTTTTGCGTCTGGATGCCTCGAATGGTGGAATTCATGAAAAAATTGCGGAGATCAAAGTAAATCTTCCGGGAAAAATAATCTTTTCAAAAGAACACAGCGGAAGCTTTGAAGAATCGTTTGAAGGCGCATTGGATAACGTTTTGACCCAGATCAAAAAACATAAGGAGAAGCTTCGCGTTTAAGCTGCAATAAAAAATCATTCCAATTTTTTTCAAAGTTTTACACATTCCATTAAAAAGCTTCGTATATTTGCACACATTTTCCAAAAAGCATGGAAAATGTGGTTAAAATTCTTTGAAATTATTTTTTTGGTATAGTGGCCAATGTAGCTCAGTTGGTAGAGCTGCTGATTTGTAATCAGCAGGTCGGCGGTTCGAGTCCGTCCATTGGCTCCAGGCGGAGGGAAGATACCAGAGTGGCCAAATGGGGCAGACTGTAAATCTGCTGTCTTCGGACTACGGTGGTTCGAATCCACCTCTTCCCACTAACCATCAGTTCTTTGAAACTGATAAAATACGCCGAATACTGTGTGTCGCTAGGGATTTCTATCCCCTAATGGCACCACTGTCTTCGTATTTTATTAGCATGTATTAATTTATTATTAAAAGCGGGAGTAGCTCAGTTGGTAGAGCGTCAGCCTTCCAAGCTGAAAGTCGCGGGTTCGAGTCTCGTCTCCCGCTCAAACCAATTGTGGACTGCAAGTCAGTTTTCGGTTACGGCTGAAAATCGGATCAGCAGGCTTTTGATATTCTTTGAAAATTAATTTTTCAATGAAGATCAATACCGCCGATGTAGCTCAGTTGGTAGAGCGCATCCATGGTAAGGATGAGGTCACCAGTTCGAACCTGGTCATTGGCTCAAATAATAATAACACAACAAATAAATTATTTTAAAAACTAAATAATAATACACCTAAATTAAATTTTATAAAAATGGCTAAAGAAACATTTGATCGTAGCAAACCACACGTGAATATCGGAACAATTGGTCACGTAGATCATGGTAAAACCACTCTAACTTCAGCAATCACGCATGTACTTTCTGAGAAAGGACTTGCAACGAAGAAAGATTATGATTCCATTGATGCTGCACCTGAAGAAAAAGAAAGAGGTATTACCATTAATACCGCACACGTTGAATATCAAACAGAAACGCGTCACTATGCACACGTTGACTGTCCGGGTCACGCCGACTATGTAAAAAACATGGTTACAGGTGCTGCCCAAATGGATGGAGCTATTCTCGTAGTTGCTGCAACTGATGGTCCTATGCCACAAACACGCGAACACATTCTGCTTGCTCGTCAGGTTGGTGTCCCTGAAATTGTTGTTTTCATGAATAAGGTTGACCTTGTTGATGATCCGGAATTATTGGAACTGGTGGAAATGGAAATTCGCGATCTTTTAAGTTTTTACGGATTTAAAGGCGATTCAATTACTATCATTAAAGGGTCTGCAACAAAAGCGTTAGAAGGTGATCCTGCTTCAAAACAAGCTATCCTCGACCTTATGGATGCAGTGGATAAAGACATTCCAATTCCTCCAAGATTAGTTGATCTTCCATTCCTCATGCCGGTTGAAGACGTTTTCTCGATCACAGGTCGTGGAACAGTAGCAACAGGTCGTATCGAAAGAGGTATCATCAATTCAGGCGAATCAGTGGATATTATTGGATTAACAGCAGAATCATTGAAATCAACTGTTACAGGTGTTGAAATGTTCCGCAAGATTCTTGACCGCGGTGAAGCCGGTGATAATGCAGGTTTATTATTACGCGGTATTGAAAAAGACCAACTGCGTCGCGGTATGGTTATTTGCAAGCCGGGTTCTGTAACTCCGCACACGGAATTCAAATGTGAAACCTACGTATTGAAAAAAGAAGAAGGTGGACGTCATACTCCATTCTTTAATAAATATCGCCCACAATTCTATTTCCGCACAACTGACGTTACAGGTGAGATCACCTTACCGGAAGGCGTGGAAATGGTTATGCCCGGTGATAATATCACAATGACAGTTAAACTCATTTATCCGATCGCTATGGAAAAAAATCTTCGTTTCGCAATTCGCGAAGGCGGAAGAACCGTAGGTGCCGGTCAGGTAACTGAAATTTTAAAATAATATAATTGGAAAATCCGCCCGGAAAAGCGGATTTTCCGCCCATACGGGTGTAGCTCAATTGGTAGAGTGGCGGTCTCCAAAACCGTAGGCTGGGAGTTCGAGCCTCTCCACCCGTGCAATAAAAATGAAAAATGAATAAGCTAAGAGCATTTATAAGCGAAGCATATCAGGAACTGAGGTTCAAAGTAAGTTGGCCAACATGGCAGGAACTTCAATCAAGTACACAATTGGTACTTGTAGCTGTTCTGATTTTGTCTATAGTGGTTTTTTTTATGGATTTTTCCTCAAAAGAATTGCTTGACTTATTTTATGGATTGTTTTAATCACTTAATCGCGTAATCGTATGTCAGAGGATAAAAAATGGTATGTATTAAGGGTGATTAGTGGTAAAGAACGCAAGTTGAAAGACTATATCGACCAGCAACTTAAGCGATTAAGTTACGATCATATCGTTTCGCAAATTGTGGTACCTACGGAGAAGATATACAAGATAAAAAATGGCAAAAAGGTAATTCACGAAAAAAACTCTTTGCCGGGATATATTCTGATTGAAGCAACAGAAGGTAAAATGACACATGATATAATTCAAACCGTTACAAATGTTACGGGTGTTATTCACTTTTTGGGAAAAGAAAATCCAATTGCACTTCGAAGAAATGAAGTGAACAGGATCCTAGGTAAGATAGATGAAATGAGTGAGGAGGGAAAAGCAATGAACGAACCTTTCATAATTGGTGAAACGGTGAAAATTGTTGACGGACCTTTCAACGAATTCCTTGGTAATGTTGATGAAGTGCACGAGGATAAGAAAAAAGTAAAAGTTATTGTTAAAATATTTGGTAGAAAAACACCTGTGGAACTAAATTTTGCACAGGTAGAAAAAGTAAGCTGATATGGCGAAAGAAATTCAAACATACGTAAAACTGCAGGTTAAAGGAGGACAGGCGAACCCTGCCCCACCAATTGGTCCTGCTTTAGGTTCTAAAGGAATCAATATCATGGAGTTCTGCAAACAATTTAATGCAAGAACACAAGATAGAATGGGTAAGGTATTACCGGTAGTTATCACAGTGTATAAAGATAAATCTTTCGAGTTTATCATTAAAACCCCGCCTGCTGCAATACTTATTTTGGAAGCCACCAAAAAACAAAAAGGCTCCGCAGAACCTAACCGTAATAAAGTAGGTACCATTTCCTGGGATCAGGTTCAAACGATCGCAGCAGAAAAAATGCCGGATCTTAATTGTTTTACAATCGACAGTGCTATGAAAATGATAGCAGGAACTGCCCGCAGTATGGGTATAAATGTTACAGGACAGGCACCCTGGATGAATAATTAGTCAACTAAAAAAATATAAGAAGTGAAACTTACAAAGAACAGAAAAAAGGTTCAGGCATTAGTTGACTCCAACAAACTATATTCGTTGAAGGAAGCTGCTGAACTTGTAAAGAAAGCAACAACGTGCAAGTTCAATGCATCAGTAGACCTGCATGTGAGATTGGGAATAGACCCTCGTAAAGCCGATCAGGCAATTAGAGGAACTACTGCCCTTCCTCATGGAACCGGTAGAGATAAAAAAGTACTCGTATTGTGTACTCCTGATAAAGAGGATGAGGCAAGAAAAGCCGGTGCCGATTATGTTGGCCTCGACGAATATGTAGATAAAATTTCTGCAGGTTGGATCGATATGGATGTTGTTATTGCAACGCCATCTGTAATGCCAAAAATCGCGAAACTAGGACGGGTATTAGGACCAAGAAATCTTATGCCGAATCCCAAAGTTGGTACCGTTACCAATGATGTTGGAATTGCAATCATGGAAGTGAAAAAAGGTAAAGTTGCCTTCAAAGTTGATAAATATGGTATTATCCATTCCTCTATAGGAAGAATTTCTTTCGATGTTAGTCAAATTGCAGAGAATAGTGAAGAACTGATCAAAGCATTGGCAAAATTGAAACCTTCTTCCGCAAAAGGAGCATATTTCAGAAGCATTACAATGGCTAGTACTATGAGTCCCGGTATTTCCATTGACCCAAAAACAGTACTAGATATTCATTAATTCTATCATCGTAACTTATACAAGATGAACAAAGAACAAAAATCAGCCGTAATTGAAGACCTTAAGGAAAAGGTATCAAAATATGATAACTTTTATCTTACTGATGCATCCTCATTAAATGTTGCTGATGTAAATAAACTGAGAAGATTATGCTTCGAAAGAGGTGTAAAATATGAAGTGGTTAAAAATACTTTGCTCCGAAAAGCTTTAGAAGCACACGGAGAAAAATATGAAAAACTTTTCGACCTTCTCCATGGCGAAACTTCTGTAATGTTTAGCGAATCATCAAATGAACCCGCTAAACTTATCAGCAAATTCCGCAAAGACAATGCAAAAGAAAAACCATTATTAAAAGGAGCCTACGTTGCCGCAGATGTATTTATTGGCGATGACACTTTGGAATCATTGATCAACCTCAAGAGCAAAGAAGAACTTATTGGCGAGATCATTGGTATATTACAATCTCCGGCTAAAAATGTTATCTCCGCTCTATTATCAGGAGAGAAAAAACTTGCAGGTATCGTAAAAACACTCTCTGAAAGAGAAGACAAATCATAAACAATTAATTAACAATTTTTCTAAATCAATAAAAACTTAAATCAATGGCTGAATTAAAAGAATTTGCAGAAAAGTTAGTAAGCTTAACTGTAAAAGAGGTTAATGAACTGGCAAAAATTCTTAAAGATGAATATGGTATCGAACCAGCTGCTGCTGCTGCCGTAATGGTTGCAGGTGGCGGAGGAGCCGGTGCCGGTGCTGATGCTGTAGCAGAAAAAACTGCTTTCGACGTAATTCTTAAAAGTGCAGGTGCTGCTAAATTATCCGTAGTGAAAATCGTAAAAGATCTTACTGGTCTTGGTTTGAAAGAAGCTAAAGATCTTGTGGATGCTGCTCCGAAGCCGGTTAAAGAAGGCGTAGATAAAGCAACTGCTGATGATATCGCTAAGCAGCTTCAAGAAGCTGGTGCCGAAGTAGAGATTAAATAATCTCCGCAAAGGTTCATCCTGATTCATTTCGGGAAATTTAAAATAGACTAATCCGCCCTGCAGGTGGATAGTCTTTTACTTATTTAGTGTTATCAAAGCCTTGTTATTGTATGCCAAAATCTACTGCAATTACCAGAAAACCTGAAAGGGTAAATTTCGGAAAAATAAAAAGAGCAGGTACTTATCCAGACCTATTAGACATACAAGTAAAATCGTTCAAAGACTTTTTTCAGCTGGAGACAACTTCAGAAAACAGAAGGTCTGAAGGCCTGTACCGGGTGTTTACTGAAAACTTCCCGATTACAGATGCCCGCAGTATTTTCGTGCTGGAATTTCTTGACTATTTTATTGATCCTCCCCGATATTCTATGGAGGAATGTATGGAACGTGGTCTTACTTATAGCGTACCGCTTAAAGCAAAACTCCGCCTTTCCTGTAACGATGAAGAACATATCGATTTTCAGACAATTGTTCAGGATGTGTTCTTAGGAAACATCCCCTACATGACTCCGAAAGGAACCTTTATTATTAATGGTGCTGAACGTATTGTTGTTTCTCAGTTACACAGATCTCCGGGTGTATTTTTCGGACAATCCATCCATCCAAACGGAACGAAAATATTTTCGGCCCGCGTAATTCCTTTTAAAGGAGCTTGGATGGAATTTGCCACCGACATCAATAACGTGATGTACGCGTATATTGATCGCAAGAAAAAATTCCCGGTAACTACCTTATTGCGCGCAATCGGATATGATTCTGATAAAGATATATTAGAACTTTTCGGACTCGCGGAAGAAGTGAAAGCGGATGAAAAGACGCTTCGCAAACACATTGGAAGAAAACTCGCTGCCCGTGTTCTTAAAACCTGGCGCGAAGATTTCGTGGATGAAGATACCGGAGAAGTTGTTTCTATCGAACGTAACGAAGTTATCCTGGAAAGAGATACTGAACTAAGTACAGATAATATCCCTCAGATATTGGAAACTGCAGTTCTTAAAGTAATTCTTACACGTGATGATGTTACTGTAGATTATGGTATCATCCTGAACACTTTACAAAAGGACGTTTCTAACTCTGAGTTGGAAGCAGTTCAACATATTTATCGCCAATTGCGTGGTGCCGAACCACCTGATGATGAAACAGCTCGCGGTATTATCGAAAAATTATTCTTTTCCGATAAACGCTACGATCTTGGTGAAGTTGGTAGATATAAGATCAATCAGAAATTAAATCACCACCATATTCCTGTTGAAACCAAGGTTTTAACGAAAGATGATATTATTGCTATCATCCGCTATTTGGTGGAACTTTCCAATAATAAAGCGGAAGTTGACGATATCGATCACTTGAGCAACAGACGTGTTCGTACCGTTGGTGAACAATTGTATGCTCAGTTTGGTGTTGGTCTTGCGAGAATGGCAAGAACAATTCGCGAACGCATGAATGTGCGCGATAACGAGGTGTTTACCCCTATCGAATTGATCAATGCAAGAACTTTATCTTCTGTTATCAACTCCTTCTTTGGAACTAGTCAGCTGAGCCAATTCCTGGATCAGGTGAATCCATTGGCGGAGATAACACATAAACGACGTATTTCTGCACTCGGGCCAGGTGGTTTGAGTCGCGAACGCGCCGGATTTGAGGTTCGTGACGTGCATTATAGCCATTACGGCCGTTTGTGTACCATCGAAACCCCGGAAGGGCCAAACATTGGTTTGATCTCCACATTATGTGTGCATGCTAAGATCAACAGAATGGGTTTTATCGAAACTCCATACCGCAAGGTTGAAAATGGAAGAGTAGACATAAAAGGTGAAATAACCTATATGAATGCCGATGATGAAGATCATTTTGTAATTGCACAGGCAAATGTTCCACTCGATGAGAAAGGAAATTTCCTGATCAATAAAATAAAAGGCCGCGAACAAGGTGAATTCCTCGAATTTGAACCGGAAAAAGTTCAGTTCATGGATGTTGCACCAAATCAGATCGTAGGTGTTTCCGCATCTTTAATTCCTTTCCTTGAACACGATGATGCCAACCGTGCATTGATGGGTTCAAACATGCAACGTCAGGCAGTGCCGCTTATCAAGCCACAATCGCCTGTAGTTGGAACGGGTTTGGAAGAAAAAGTTGCTTCCGATTCGAAAATGCTTGTAAACGCAGAAGGAAACGGAGTTGTAGAATATGTAGATGCAAATGAGATCATCATCCGCTACGATAAAGGCGAAAATGATCAATTGGTGAGTTTTGAAGATAATCGCCGTGTTTATAAACTGCGTAAATTCAAAAAAACTAACCAGAGCACTTGTATCAACTTGCGGCCAATTGTTGTAAAAGGACAAAGAGTTTCCAAAGGAGAAGTTTTATGCGAAGGATACGGAACGGAAAGTGGCGAATTGGCACTTGGAACAAATCTGAAAGTAGCATTCATGCCATGGAAAGGTTACAATTTCGAGGATGCAATCGTAATTTCTGAGCGTGTAGTGCGCGAAGACTTATTTACTTCCATACAAATTGAAGAATTTGAATTGGAAGTGCGTGATACGAAATTGGGTGAGGAAGAATTAACTTCTGATATTCCAAACGTTTCGGAAGAAGCAACTAAAGATCTCGATGCAAATGGAGTTATCCGTTTAGGTGCGCATGTAAAAGAAGGAGATATTTTAATTGGAAAAATTACTCCGAAAGGAGAAACTGATCCAACTCCGGAAGAAAAATTATTGCGCGCGATCTTCGGTGATAAAGCCGGCGATGTTAAGGATGCATCATTAAAAGTTCCGCCATCAATTGAAGGAACTGTAATTGATAAAAAACTTTTCGCAAGGGCTAAAAAAGATAAGAACGCAAAAGCAAGAGAAAAAATAGCACTTGAAAAATTAGAAAAGGAACATTCACGTGCATTGGACGAATTAAGGACAATATTGATCGATAAATTATCAACTATCCTTAAAGAGAAAAAATCTGCAGGTGTAAAAACAGCTTACAGAGAAGAATTAATTCCTGCAAAAACTAAATTCAACGTTAAAATATTGGAAGGAATTAGTTACGATAGCATTGATCCATACAACTGGACAGGTGAACCTGAAACAGATGATATGGTTCGTATGACATTGCACAATTTCGGAATTAAAGTAAACGAAGAATTAGGTCGTTACAAACGCGAAAAATTCAATATCAGCGTTGGTGATGAATTACCTACCGGTGTTATCAAACTTGCGAAAGTATTTATTGCTAACAAACGTAAATTGCGTGTTGGTGATAAGTTAGCTGGTCGTCATGGTAATAAAGGCATCGTAGCAAGAATTGTTCGTCACGAAGATATGCCGTTCCTCGAAGATGGAACTCCGGTAGATATCGTATTGAATCCGCTTGGTGTGCCTTCTCGTATGAACTTAGGTCAGATCTACGAAACAGTTTTAGGTTGGGCAGGTATTAAATTAGGTGTTAAGTTCGCCACCCCTATTTTTGATGGTGCGAGTTTAAGCGAAATTGAAGGGTATATTAAAAAGGCGGAATTACCGGAATTAGGTAGTACTTATCTCCACGACGGTGAAACAGGAGTGCGTTTCCATCAGAAAGCAACGGTTGGTGTTATCTACATGATAAAACTTAATCACATGGTTGATGATAAAATGCATGCTCGTTCTATCGGACCATATTCACTCATTACACAACAACCACTGGGCGGTAAAGCACAGTTCGGAGGTCAGCGTTTTGGTGAGATGGAGGTTTGGGCATTGGAAGCTTACGGTGCATCTACAATTTTACAGGAATTACTTACTGTAAAATCAGATGATATTGTAGGACGTGCAAAAACGTATGAGTCTATCGTTAAGGGTGAAAATATGCCTACACCGTCGATTCCGGAATCATTTAATGTATTGGTTCATGAATTACGCGGATTAGCACTTGACCTTAAATTTGAATAATATTATTTCATAGTTAAATACAATCAGCATATGCCTTTCAAAAAGGATATAAAGATCAAACCAGATTTCACAAGGATCAGCATCGGACTGGCTTCTCCGGATTCCATTCTCGAAAGATCTTTCGGTGAGGTATTGAAACCTGAAACAATAAATTACAGAACTTATAAACCTGAACGTGATGGTTTATTCTGTGAACGCATTTTTGGTCCTATTAAGGATTATGAATGTTATTGCGGAAAATACAAACGTATCAGATATAAGGGTATAGTTTGCGACAGATGTGGTGTGGAAGTTACGGAAAAGAAAGTGCGTCGCGAGCGTATGGGACATATCAAATTGGTTGTTCCGGTAGTACATATCTGGTATTTTAAATCACTGCCGAATAAGATCGGTTATTTGTTGGGAATGAGCTCCAAGAAATTGGAGTCTATCGTGTATTACGAGCGTTTTTGCGTAATACAGTCCGGCCCGATGGCTGAAGGAGTGATGATAAACGGCGAGTTAAAAAGCTACAAAGTACACGATCTTATTACAGAGGAAGAATATCTTGAGGTATTGGAAACATTGCCGAAAGAAAATCAGATGTTGGATGATAATGATCCGAATAAGTTCCTTGCAGATATGGGAGCTCCTTCTGTATTTACCATGCTTTCCCGTATTAATCTGGATGACCTTTCGGCAGCTTTACGTCACCAGGCAAATACCGAAACATCACAACAAAGAAAAGCAGAAGCATTAAAGCGTTTAAGTGTTGTGGAAATGTTCCGTGAGGCCGTTGGCCGTTACGAAAATCGTCCTGAATGGATGGTGGTTCAATATTTACCTGTAATACCTCCTGAATTACGTCCTTTGGTTCCATTGGATGGTGGTCGTTTTGCAAGTTCCGATTTGAATGATCTTTACCGAAGGGTTATTATTCGCAACAATCGTTTAAAAAGATTAATTGAGATCAAAGCACCTGAGGTTATTCTTCGAAATGAAAAAAGGATGTTGCAGGAAGCTGTTGACTCTTTATTTGATAATTCACGTAAATCAAATGCTGTTAAAGCAGAAGGTGGCCGTGCACTCAAATCGTTGAGCGATGTATTAAAAGGTAAACAAGGTCGTTTCCGTCAGAATTTATTGGGTAAACGTGTGGATTATTCCGGACGTTCCGTAATCGTGGTTGGACCGGAATTAAAATTACATGAATGCGGTCTTCCAAAAGACATGGCTTCTGAGTTATTTAAACCATTTATTATCCGCAAATTAATTGAACGCGGAATAGTAAAAACGGTTAAATCTGCAAAGAAACTTGTCGATAGAAAAGAACCGGTGATATGGGATATTCTTGAAAATATATTAAAAGGACATCCTATCATGCTTAACCGTGCACCAACACTGCACAGACTATCCATTCAGGCATTCCAGCCAAAATTGATAGAAGGAAAAGCTATTCAGTTACACCCGCTTGTTTGTTCTGCCTTCAACGCCGATTTTGACGGGGATCAGATGGCTGTGCACGTACCATTGAGCAATGCATCTATTTTAGAAGCGCAATTGCTGATGTTATCTGCGCATAATATCCTTAACCCACAAAATGGTAATCCAATTACCGTTCCTTCTCAGGATATGGTATTGGGATTATATTATACATCAAAAGGTAAAAAAAGTACTAAAGATGATCTTGTAAGAGGAGATGGAAAAATATTCTATTCTGCAGAAGAAGTTATCATCGCATACAACGAAGGAAAAGTAGATTTACATGCAAATATTAAATGTAAGGTTACTATTCTGGATGATGAAAAATTAGTTACAAAATTACTGGATACCACCGTTGGAAGAGTGCTGTTTAATGAAGTAGTTCCTGCTGAATTAGGATTTATTAATGCAATACTTTCTAAAAAAGCAATTGCAAAAGTAATTGGTGAAGTAATTCGCAGAACGGATGTTCCGAGAACTGCAAAGTTTTTGGATGATATCAAAGATCTTGGTTTCCGTTCCGCATTTACCGGTGGATTATCTTTCAACCTGAGCGATCTTGTTGAAGTGGAAAATAAGGAAAAATTAGTTGCTGCAGCGCAGGCTGAAGTAGATGAAGTTATTTCCAACCACATGTATGGTGTAATTACACAAAATGAACGTTACAATCAGATTATCGATATCTGGTCGCGATTAAATACACGTTTGACAGGTGATCTTATTACCAGTCTTACAAATGATAAAAAAGGATTCAACTCTGTGTTTATGATGTTGGATTCTGGAGCAAGGGGTTCTAAGGAGCAAATTCGTCAGCTGGCAGCAATGCGTGGTTTGATGGCTAAACCAAGAAAATCCAGTGCTTCAGGAGAAGGTGGAATCATTGAAAATCCTATCCTTTCTAACCTTAAAAGCGGATTAAGTGTATTGGAATATTTTATTTCCACACACGGTGCGCGTAAAGGTTTGGCGGATACAGCATTAAAAACTGCAGATGCGGGTTATTTAACCCGTCGTTTGGTTGACGTTGCACAAGACGTTGTTATTAATGAAGATGATTGTCAAACACTGAGAGGTATTTCTATCAGCGCATTAAAAGATAATGAAGATATAGTTGAACCATTAAGCGAACGTATTATCGGAAGAACAAGTCTTCATGATGTATATGATCCGCTTACTGACGAACTCATAGTAAATGCTGGTGATTTGATTTCCGAAAGAATTGCAAATAAAATTGATGAAACTGCCATTGAAGAAGTGGAGATCAGATCAGTTTTAACTTGCGAATCGAAAAAAGGAGTTTGTATTAAATGTTATGGTACCAACCTTGCAAATAATCGTGTAGCTCAAACAGGAGATGTTGTGGGAATTATTGCCGCACAATCCATTGGTGAGCCGGGAACACAACTTACACTCCGTACATTCCACGTGGGTGGTGTTGCAGGAAGTGTGGATACAGAATCCAAACTTGTTGCGAAATTTGATGGTAAATTAGAATTTGACGGATTGCGTTTTGTTGATACTAAAAATGATGAAGGTAAAAAAATAAGGATCGTGATTGGTCGTACCGGTGAAGTGAAAATTATTGAACCTAAAACAGGTAAATTAATGATCACCAACAACGTTCCTTACGGGTCTTTGTTAACAGCAGTTGATGGTCAGGATCTTAAAAAGGGAGATATAATTTGTTCTTGGGATCCGTTCAACGCGGTTATCGTTTCTGAATTTGGTGGTTTCGTAGAATACGAAAATATCATTGAAGGTATTACTTACCGCGAGGAAAGTGATGAGCAAACAGGTCACCGTGAAAAGGTAATTTCTGAATCCAGAGATAAAACGAAGATCCCTACACTTATTATTAAAGATAAAAAAGGTGTGGAGATTAAGAATTATAACTTACCGGTTGGATCACACATTGTGGTAGAACAAAAGGAAGAAGTGAAATCCGGACAAACAATTGCCAAAATACCGAGAGCACTTGGTAAGGTAAGAGATATTACGGGAGGTCTTCCTCGTGTTACCGAATTATTTGAAGCGCGTAACCCATCAAATCCTGCAGTTGTTGCAGAGATCGACGGCGTTGTAAGTTTCGGAAAAATAAAACGCGGTAACCGTGAAATTGAGATCGAAAGCCGTGATGGTGAACGCAAAAAATATCTGGTTCCATTGTCCAAACAAATTCTTGTTCAGGAGAATGACTACGTATATGCAGGTTTACCGTTGAGCGATGGTGCAATTACGCCATCCGATATTCTTGCAATTAAAGGACCTTATGCTGTTCAGGAATATATTGTGAATGAAATTCAGGAAGTATATCGTTTGCAGGGTGTTAAAATCAACGATAAACATATTGAGGTTATCGTGCGTCAGATGATGCGGAAAATGACTATTACCGATGCCGGTGATACAAGATTCCTCGAAGATGCGAACGTAGATAAATTGGATTTCTTAGACGAAAATGATAAGATTTTTGATAAAAAAGTAATTACTGATGCAGGAGATTCCGTTAAATTGAAAGCCGGAGCAATTGTTACTTTGCGTCAATTGAGAGAAGAAAATTCACAGTTGAAACGCGCAGATAAAAAACCAATTGAATACCGCGATGCAGTTTCTGCTACAGCAACACCATTGTTGTTGGGTATAACTCGTGCATCACTCGGAACGCAAAGTTGGATATCCGCAGCATCATTCCAGGAAACAACTAAAGTGTTGAGCACAGCTTCTATTTCAGCGAAAACAGATTATCTGATGGGCTTGAAAGAGAATGTAATTGTAGGACATCAAATTCCTGCAGGAACAGGGCAACGCAGATTCCATAACCTCATAGTTGGAAACAAAGATGAAGTGGATGAATTGGCTAAACGCAAAGTGAAAACACTGGATGTAGAATAAATTAAATATCATTCAAAATAAAAACCCGGATCTAAATTCCGGGTTTTTTTATGAGTGAGGATTTCGTAATTGAATTTATTATTAATTCACCCCAAATTGATGGAGTATGGGAATAGTTCCGGGTCAAATTCATTTTCTGGGGAGCATCTGTCATTTCAATATCATCAATTATCCTAAAAGTGGACATTCCTCTTTTTACAATTAAAATTCTTCTCCGGGTATGCATCATCGATAAATCAACTTTGCTACATTAAATGGAAACAATAATTTTTTTCTGTTGGTGGCACTGGCTTTCGCTAACACCCTCCAAACATTAATACTTTGTTGGCTTATGGCTGCGAAAAGGGATATTGGAGGCATCCGATGAGGCCCGTTGACAGCCCTGGAAAAATTCTTTCTTTGGAAAATTTATTGTTTTTATTATTGTTTAGTAAGGCTAACACTCCTTACTGAGAATTCCCCCCAAAACAATACGTATAAGAGCGCGGGCCACCCAAATTCAAATTCCAGTTTTTCAAAACGAAATGCAATGATTTTGATACCGGTTTTTATAGAAAACTTTCCTTGGAATAGAGGATTGTCCCCAACTTTTAATATTGACCCATAGTTCTTCGGTTATTACAAATTGGATAATTCGAATTTTTTGAAAAAAATTGATGCGACTTTATAATTTAACCCAACTTGGCCAATTAGGTGTTCAAAAATGTTTTTTTGACTTTTTTTT
>CAZXBG010000053.1:0-20854 GCA_964638865.1 uncultured Chitinophagales bacterium
CGACAATATTAATTTCAATAGGACTTTTGGGCTGCAATGAACAGACTAAAACAACAGATCCAAAAACAACAGCAACCGAAATTCCAGGACAGACAACTTCTTTGACGCAAACAGACATCATAGAACTTGATAGTGTAAATATTAACTTCCAGTTCCGAGGCAACTGTTACGCTTACAGTAGTAAAAAAAACGCACAAGAATCCAAAGGTGAATCTCATTCAGACAACTTGCCAAAAATGATTGACAAATCTTTTCCAAGAAGTGGATTTTATTTAGTCATCAATCAAAATGAACTTTCAAAAATTGATAGTGCAGTTTTAGGTTGCAAACTATATCTGGTAAACACGTCGGATTCATTGATAAATTTAAAAGCAAGTGATAGCCGACTTTATATTGTTGCAGAAGCCTTAAACGAAAAGAACGAATGGATACCAATTTCTTATCTTCTATCGAGTGTCTGTGGTAATAGTAATCATACCGTTAAGTTAGATAAAGACGAGTATTGGAGTTTTGACATACCAGTTTTTAAAGGGACAATAAAAACTAAACTACGTTACACCTTGGCCATTGACAAAGACAAAAAAATTAGTTCAAACGAAATAGTTGCTTTTATTAACGAAGGTCAGCTGGATAGTGAAAACAAACAACCACACAGAAGCCGCAACTTAATGGACCCTTTTGCAAAATAGAAAAAAGTTCATAAAGCTTTGGGTGGCTTAAATGTTTAAGCCAGGAACAATATTCCCTCGTTATTTAATACCTTTGCACCATATTTCAGCCTATGCCTTTGCTTCTGATCATTACTATAATTGCCGTTGGTATACTTTTTATTTTCGTGGAATTCTTTTTTATACCTGGCTTTTCTGTTTTTTCGATTTTAGGAGGCATTGTTGCCGGAATTGGACTCTACATGGCGTATAACCAATATGGATCTGCTGCAGGAAACTGGATGCTAACAGGTTCCATACTCGCAACAGGCGGAATTATTTATTGGGGATATAAACGCACACAATCAAAAAATTGGGCTTTAAAAACGGAAATTACGGGAAAAGTTAACAATGAAAATCTCTCAAATTTCAATATTGGCGATCATGGAAAAACATTAACCAACCTTCGTCCCGAAGGAAAGGCTATATTTGCAAACGATGAAAGAGTGACGGTATATTCTTTGGCAGATTTTATTGAAAAGAATACTGCTATCGAAATCGTAAAAAAAGAACACAACAAAATTTTTGTAAAACCTATAAATAACTAAAAATGGATTCTAATCAAGCTGTATTAATACTGGTAATTGTTGTCGGACTGGCGGTATTAATTTTCTTTCTGATATTTATGCGACTGTTCGGATTGTGGCTCTCTGCCCAGCTTGCAGGCGTTCGCATTTCATTATTACAAATGATATTAATGCGTTGGCGCCGGGTTGATCCGCGTGCCATCGTGGACAATATGGTTACTGCACATAAGGCAGGTATTCCATTAACACGCGATCAGTTAGAGGCGCACTTTTTAGCCGGTGGAAATATTAAACGCGTAGTAAATGCATTGGTGAGTGCCGATAAAGCGAATATTCCCCTCGATTTTAAAGCGGCAACTGCTATTGACCTTGCGGGTAGAGACGTGTTTGAAGCAGTGCAATTGAGTGTTAATCCTAAAGTAATTGAATCGCCACCGGTGACAGCAGTTGCTAAAAACGGTATTCAATTGATAGCAAGAGTAAAAGTTACCGTTCGTGCAAACATCCAAAAATTAGTGGGTGGAGCAGGAGAGGAGACCATTTTAGCTCGTGTGGGGGAAGGTATTGTAACCACCATCGGTTCATCTGAAAACCACAAAGCAGTAATGGAAAATCCGGACAATATCTCTAAAACGGTATTGGCGAAAGGATTAGACAGCGGAACTGCCTTTGAGATTTTATCCATTGATATTGCAGACATCGACATTGGAAAAAACATCGGTGCCGAACTGCAAATGGATCAGGCAAATGCCGATAAAAACATTGCGCAGGCAAAAGCCGAAGAGCGTCGTGCCATGGCAGTTGCCCTCGAGCAAGAAATGAAAGCAAAGGCCCAGGAGGCCCGTGCCAAAGTAATAGAAGCAGAAGCTGAAATACCCCGCGCCATCGCTGAAGCCTTCAGAAGTGGCAATTTGGGCATCATGGACTACTACAAACTCCGAAACCTGCAAGCCGACACCGAAATGCGCGACAGCCTAAGCAAAGGTCAAATCAAAAAAGACGAGAAATAGAAATAATTCCAAACAAACAATGCATAACAAACCTCCGGAATTAACTTTTCGGAGGTTTTGTTTTTTTTATTGCTATTTTTGCGCAATAATTGGCCCCGTAGCTCAACTGAATAGAGTATCTGACTACGGATCAGAAGGTTACAGGTTTGAATCCTGTCGGGGTCACTACTAAGAGTATGCTCTCAGCGAATTTTAAAGCTGGGAGCTTTTTTATTTGCAAACAATTTGCAAACAAAGCTCATTAAATTTGCATACTTATAGCCTCTTGCTAGTGAATAATTAAATTTATACCTATATATTTCGTTCCCGGGCTAATCTGGAAATTCCGGCCAAACAGACCCCACCTGACCGTTTGAAACTGACCCCCCTTCTGCGGACCAAAGTGACCCCACTTCTGCGGAGCAAACTGACCCCTCTCTTTTTGATTTGAACATACTGTTTTTTGCATGTTGATTTTTCCGGGTTTCTGAATCGTAATATCCCGATTCTGTAAACTTAAATAAATCATGGCGAATAAAACAATCAGTATGAGTAAAGTGCGTCAAATCATGAAATTATATTCCCAGCACATGGGAAAAAAGAAAATAGCCTTGCGGCTGGGTGTCTCGAAAAATACGGTAAAGCAGTATGTCGAAACATATATTAAATTAAAAACTCCATGGGATGAATTAGCAAAGCTCACCGACTTTGAACTGAATAAAATATTCCATCCGCCGGAAGTGGTGCCCCTCAGTGATAAATTAAAACAGGTTATTGATTTTTTTCCATTAATGGAAAAACAATTACGCAAACGCGGAATGACAGTTGCACTGCAGTACAGAAGATTTAAAACCGACCATCCGGATACGTATAAGGAAACAGCTTTTTATACTTATTACCACCAGTGGCGCAAGCGTGTTAATCCGAGCATGCATATCGAACATAAGACCGGTGATAAAATGTATGTGGATTTTGCAGGTGGAACGTTTCCTTATGTTGAACCTGATACCGGTGAGGTAAAAGAAGCGCAGGTTTTTGTAGCCATTCTGGGATGGAGCCAGTTCGCTTATGTGGAAGCCATGCGTAATCAAACTGCTGAAGAATTTATCGCCGGATGCGAAAATGCACTGCATTATTTTAAAGGTGTTCCCCTGGCGATGGTGCCTGATAATTTAAAATCGGCCGTATTTAAATCCAATAAATATGAACCTGCATTAAATGAAAATTTTAAATGTTTTGCCGATCATTATGGATTTACCATATTACCGGCACGACCCCGCAGACCGAAGGATAAACCGCATGTTGAAAACATGGTGAAGATCGTGTATCAGAATATTTATACCAGGCTTCCTGAAAAAGAAATACTATCTCTCCCGGAATTAAATACAGCCATTTTATATCATCTCATTTCTTTGAATGATGGGATATTGACCGAACGGGATTACTCACGGAAAGATCAGTGGATATTAGAACAAAATGCATTGTATCCGCTGCCGGAAACAAGGTATGAAATGCGAAAAATAAAACAGGTCACGGTAATGAAAAATGGTCATGTCTCCCTTACCGAGGACCATCATTATTACAGCGTACCGTTTGAACTGATCGGCAGAAAATTAAAAATGCAATACTCAAGGTCAGTAGTTGAGATATACCTGCAATACGAGCTTATAGCCACGCACGAGCGATTGCGCAGTCCGGGCAACTATACCACCAATCCTGAACACCTATCGCCTGAGCACAGGTATCTGACCGAATGGAGCCCATCCTTTTTTTTAGAAAAAGCAAAACTTATTGATCCGGTGGTAGAGCATTATATCGGAGAGGTATTAGCAAAAAGACAGCATGTTGAACAGTCCTATAAATCATGTCAGGGAATTTTATCTTTTGCAAAACGGGTTGGCCATGCACGATTAATTAATGCCTGCAGACGTGCCAATGAAATAGGTTATTACAATTACCGGATCATTGAGGATATATTAAAAAAGAACATGGATAATTATGACAATGATCCTTTACCGGATACAATGCCAGAACATGAAAATATCAGGGGCAAAAATTATTATCAATAAATAAACAATTATTAATTAAAAATTAAAAACAAAAAATTATGAAAGAAATGCTAAACAAAATGAAGCAAATGAAATTGCTTGGAATGGCCCGTGCCTTTCAGTTGACAATGGAATCCGAAAAAAACGAAAAGTTTACACCTGACGAAATGGTGGCCCATCTGATCAACTCTGAATGGGACGACAGATATAATCGCAAGCTGGATAGAAAAATAAAGGATGCCCGCTTCAGGTATAAAGCCAGTATAGAACAAATTGCTTTTGATGATAATCGTGTAGATAAAAATCAAATACACCGCTTAGCCGATTGTGAGTTTATAAAACGACATGAAAATATTATCATCACCGGCAGCACCGGTATCGGAAAAAGTTTTTTAGCTTCAGCAATCGGACATGAAGCATGTTCATTAGGTTATCGTGTTCTGTATCAGCACAGCACAAAACTTTTTGCTCGTATGAAGATCGCAAAAGCAGATGGATCTTATTTAAAGGAACTTTCCAAAATGGAAAAACAACAATTATTATTAATAGATGATTTTGGAATACAACCACTGGATGCCCAGAGCCGTTCCGCATTAATGGAAATTATTGAAGACAGGCATGGAAAATCTTCTGTTATTATAACTTCACAGGTTCCTGTAAGCAAATGGCACGATATAATAGGTGAACAAACTATTGCAGATGCAATATTAGATCGTATCGTTCATGATGCACACAGAATCGAAATGAAAGGCGAATCATTAAGGAAAAAACGACACCTTGAAACAGATGATAAATTTGAAATAACAAATTAAAATTAACTTAGCCAAATATTGCTAAAAAACAGCTATTAATAAATCAAAAAGTGAAAGTCAAAACACAGGGGTCAGTTTGCAGCGCAGAAGTGGGGTCTGTTTGAGCGGAATTTCCAAATGACATCATCAGATCGGTAAATTCAGGATCATAGCGGTTAGCTTTTTTTACACCACTTTTCAGATTGTCGAGCCTGATGTTGAGAGGAACACCGCCAAAAAAATAAAGTGCATGGTTAAGTCCGGCGATAAAAGCTTCCTGCTGCTGGGTATGCATGGCCTCCACATAAGTATATCCGCTATATGGCAGCGTGCATACCAATACCTGGCAATCGATCTGCTCACCGGTTAGCTGATCGATATAATGCAGGATATCTCCTGCATAATCAACCTGCATAAACTCCGCGGGTTTATGCTCAAAATGAGCAGTAGCCTGCTGGATGTTTTTATACTTACCGAAGTGATAACAAAACTGTGTATAGCTATATCCGGCAGGGTTTTCCTTTTTATACTCCTGCCACAACAACAACCGCGTGACCCCCGTCCGGCTTAACTCTTTATCCATATACTCAAACTGAACTTCAATGTCCCGTTTGCGGCCTGCCACAGGTGGCTGAACATCTTGCCGGCTTTGTGCAATAAGCGCCTGTAATGCTGTTTCTGAAAGATCAATTGCCTGCGCAACTTCGTATCCGGATAAATCCAGAATATGAAAATACTCTAAGATAGTACTTCGGGAAAAGCCTGTAGTTCGGGCAATACTTCTATTGCTTTCGCCCTGTTGCTTACGTCGGAATATTTCTCGGATCTGATGCATATTTTTGGGTTTGTTTGCCATAATCCTGAGATTACAGCTTTTACATCATTACCCAAAAAAGGTGGTACAGTTCAAACCGAAATTGGTGGTACAGTTCAAACCGAAATCACTGGTATAGTTGAAACCGAAATGGTGGTACAGTTGGGGCCGGAATATTCAATATGGATAAAATTAAAAAATAGTAAAAATCCACGAATTGTTTTTGTGCTGAGCAAACACCTGATGGCATCCACGCTTTAGATATTGACCAGTGCAAAAATTTGTTGCATACTTCCAGTGCTTTAGATATTAGTGCAGAAAGGCAAGGAATCATTTTTGAAAAAGAACTGCAACATTTTGAAGCATTGCATCCTGATTTTATACAAGTAGTTGCAAATCGTTCCGATGAATTGGTAAATGCTCATACCCGTTTTGCCAAATACATTGGTGTTAAAAGATTTGAAGCAGTTACACCAGTTTTGCCTCCTGATATTTTAGGGGTATATGTATTAATTCCAAATCCTAAAATCAATTAAAAATTACGAATGTATAAATCAATTTTTTAGTGAAGCAAGATTGTCACAAATTTCGACAAGATTTGTGACAAAATATCGTAACAAATAGTTGCTAAATATGTTACAATTAAAAAATTGACCTGTCACAAATATTTACTAAATTTGTGACATAATTTAGAATAATAAAAAGATGCAAAGCATTGAAAAACAAATAGAAAGGTCAATTAAAAGCAAACCAATGGGTTCATTGGTTTTGCCAGACGATTATTTGAGTTTTGGCTCGTCAGATGCCATACGAAAAGCTTTGGGTCGTTTGGAAGATAAAAAAGTAATTGTAAGGGTAGCACAAGGCATCTATGTTCGTCCGAAAGTGAGTAAACTCATAGGTCCATTGATTCCCACAGCCGAAGAAGTGGCAGAAGCCATAGCTAAACGAGATAGAATAAGAACCCTACCAACAGGAAGCTATGCCTTAAATGCTTTGGGCTTGAGTACACAAGTGCCAATGAATATTGTATTACTAACCGATGGCTCACCAAGACTAATAAAAGTGGGCAAACGAACCATTAAGTTTAAAAAGACCACCCCAAAAAACCTGTTGGCAAAAGGTAAAATTAGCCGATTGGCTATTCAAGCATTAAAGGAAATAGGGAATGGTAAAGTAAGCGAAGAAGACGAAAATAAAATTGTAGAACTACTCAAGAAGGAAGACGAAAAAGACCTGAAACACGATATAACCTTAGCACCAGTATGGATTCAAAAAATAATGAAAAAAGCACAGAACAATGGCAAAAATTGATTTTTATACCATAGATAAAGCAGAGAAAGAAGATATTTTCAATGCCGTTGCTACAGAAAAAGGAATGACACCCTTTGCTGTAGAAAAAGACTGGTGGGTTAGCCGTACTTTAGAAATCATCTTTCAGATGGACATAGCTAAGCATTTGGTATTTAAAGGTGGTACTTCATTAAGCAAAGCGTGGAAATTGATACACCGCTTTTCAGAAGATATTGATTTGGCAATTGATGCAGCGTTTTTTGAAGGCTATGAAGGTGATATTTCAAAAACACAAATAGGCAAACTAAGAAAAGTAGCAGGTGAATATACTACTGGAATTTTCTTTGAAGAATTGAAGGAAGAGTTAATGAAAAAAGGGTTTACTGAACTTGAATTTAAAATTATTGAAACTGGAGAAGGCGACCAAGATCCAAGAATTTTAGAAATCTATTATCCTAATATAATTACTTCCGCATCCGAATATATTTTACCAAGAGTGCAGATAGAGGTGAGCTGCCGTTCATTAAGAGAACCATTTACCGTTAAACAATTTGGTTCTTTGGTTGATGAAGTATATGCAGGTAAAGATTTTTCAGAACCTTTATTTAAAGTGCCAACCGTAAATGCAGAACGAACTTTTTTAGAGAAGCTATTCTTGCTGCACGAAGAGTTTCATCGTCCGATTAATAAAATGAGAGTGTATAGATTAAGCCGTCATTTGTACGATTTGTATCACTTAACAAAAGCAGGCATTGCAGAAATCGCTATAAACGATAAAGAGTTGTACGAAACCCTAGTGGCACATCGCTATAAGTTTTCAAGAGTAGGTGAGGTGGACTATAATCTACATAACCCAAAAACACTTAATCCTATTCCAATTGCAGAGAAAATAGATGAGTGGAGAGCAGATTATTCCAAGATGATGGAAGATATGATATATGAACAGAACAAGCCTTCTTTTGATGATCTGATAAATAATCTGAAAGAGTTGATATCCAAACTACAGGCTTTGGATTGGAAGTTTGAACTTGTATTTCCTGTACCTAAATCGTAATTGAAATGATTTTCCCATCCATCGACATACAAGGTTCCATCTTATCAAACGATATCCTCGGCAAAATCCGTGGTGAGCAGGCTACTTTTCAACAAGGTAAAGATTTCCATCCTGACCTCACCAATCCCAAACTGAAAGATGAAATAAGCCTTGCATGGCAAGAAACTAAAGGGCAATGGACTATTTTAAAAGTAAACTAAACCGCTTAAAAGAAGGTGAAACAGGAACTACCGAAACCCGTAATTTCTGGACTTCTCCTTTGCTTACAAATCTTGGGTACAATCTTACTTTCAATAGGCAGGCAGAAGAACTAAACGGAAAATCTTTTCCTATTGGCTACAGAGATAGCAGCCTTGATAATTTCCCATTGTATGTAGGTGGTTATAACGAATCGTTAGACAAGCGACCTGAGAATAAGCAACTCCGTGTGTCGCCACATGCCATGTTGCAAGAGTACCTCAATTACAGTGAACATCTCTATGGCATAGTTACCAATGGCCGCCAGCTTCGCTTGCTGCGTGATGCCAGCCGCATAACCCGGTTAAGTTACATTGAATTTAACCTGGAGAAAATGATGGAAGAGGATTTGTATTCCGATTTCGTTATTTTCTATCGATTGCTGCATGCCAGCCGTATGCCTATGAAGGTACACGCAGGTGCTGAAAGCATCATGGAGAAATACCACCAGGAAGGATTAGAAGCCGGTAGCACCATCCGCAATAAATTAGGCGAAGCAGTAAAAGGAGCTATTAAAAATTTGGCCAATGGCTTTATTAACCATCCCAATAATGCAGCACTTCGGGCAGCAGTGGCAGATGGCAATATTAATGTAGATGAATATTACCGCCATCAGCTTCGTGTTATTTATCGCTTGCTTTTTTTGTTTGTGATAGAGGAACGAAACCTTGTATATGCCGATAGCAAAACATCGGAAACCAAACGCTTCAATCAAATCTATTTTAATTATTACAGCCTACTGCGGTTAAGGAAATTAGCCAAAAAACTACCGCACCCCGAAGCACACAGGCATTACGATATATGGCAGAGCCTTATCAGCACCTTCTCTTTATTCGAGAAAAAAGAAATACGCGAAAAGCTGGGCATCATGAGTTTGCAGGGCGATTTGTTTGGCTACAATGCCATCAGCAATAACCAGTATGATTTACACCAATGCTACCTCAGCAATGATGTATTATTGAACATCATTAAATCGTTGAGCTATTTTGAAAACGACAACAAAGTATTGATAGCAGTAAACTATGGTGGTTTGGATGCGGAGGAATTTGGAAGTATATATGAAGGCTTGCTGGAATTAAAATTGGAGTTTAATAAAATTGAAGGTTCTGAAAATTATTCCGTCAACTGGAAAAAACAAGCTGGTGGCAGAGAGTTTCAATCGCACTATACACCCGAAGAATTGGTACAGCCTTTAATTAAACACTCTTTAGAATATTTGATTGAAGACATACTAACTCTTTACCATCAAAAGAAAGTAAGCAAAGAAAATACGATAAAAGCATTGCTGAAATTGAAAGTATGCGATGTGGGATGTGGCAGCGGTCATATACTGTTGAGTGCAGCCCGCAGAATTGCATTGGCAGTGGCAAGGGTACAAACGGATGAAGACCAGCCCAACCCGCTTTCCATTCGCAAAGCCATGAAAGATGTGGTACGCAATTGCATTTATGGCGTAGATAAAAACCCATTGGCCATTGAGCTGTGTAAAATTGCCCTGTGGTTAAAAGCCTACAACCCAGGCGAACCGCTAAACTTTTTAGACCATCACATTAAATGTGGTGATGCCATTGTGGGTTTGGCACACCGCAGTCAATTTGAAAACGGCATTGCCGATGAAGCATTTAAAACCCTGCCGGGTGATGATAAAGACATTGCCAAAACATACCGGGATAAAAATGTAAAAGAAAGAAAAGAACGGGTTGCTAAAAGTGTTCAGCTAAAAGCAGAGTTTGAAAAAACAACGGAGAACTCTGTACAGGAAGCAATGGCAGAATACAAAACATTTAACTACTTACCCGAGACCACTCCAGAGGAAATTGAACGAAAAGCAAAAGCCTACAAGAAATTTATTGATGGCAAAGGCTTTACTTTTTTAAAGGCAATGGCCGATACACAGGTAGCCCAATTTTTTATACCTAAAACCGATGCTAATAAAGATAGCCTGATGACCGATGGTGATTTTCGTTTGATATTAAGCGGATACAAAGGATGGCAGGATAGAAAAGTGGCAAAGGCAACAGCGATGGCTTTGGAGAACCGTTTCTTTCATTGGTTTATAGAGTTTCCGGAAGTGTTCAATGAAGGTGGTTTTGATACTGTTTTGGGAAACCCTCCTTTCCTCGGTGGCAAAAAAATTAGTGGTCATTTTGGAGATGATTATTTGACTTTTCTTAAATGGAATTATGAACCGGTAAATGGTGGTGTTGATTTCGTAGCATATTTTTTTAGAAGAATTTTTGGAATCATTAAGACTAAAGGTTTTCAATCTTTAATTTCAACAAATACAATATCCCAAGGAGATACAAGAGAAGGTGGATTAGCTGTTATAAAAGATAGAGGTGGTAATATTATTTATTGTGAAAGAAATGTAAGGTGGCCAGGATTAGCAGCAGTTGAAGTTTCATTAATTACAATATTTAAAGGAGATTGGGCAGGTAAATTCTTTTTAGACAAGAAAGTTGTTGAAACCATTACTTCTTATTTTGATGATAATATATCTTTATCTCAACCCCATCCTCTTTTTGCAAATCAAAACAAGAGTTTTCAAGGTAGTATAATATTGGGTCAAGGATTTGTTTTAGAACCGCAAGAAGCAAGAAATATTATTTTGCAAAATCAAAAGTATTCAGAAGTTATTTTTCCTTATTTAAGCGGTGATGATTTTAGTAATAACCCTATCCAATTAGCATCTCGTTCTGTTATTAATTTTTTTGATTGGAAATTAGAATTTTGTAAAAAAGAATACCCAGTTTGTTTTGAATTAGTAGAAAAATTAGTAAAACCAGAAAGAGAAAAAGTAAAAAGGGACACTTATAGGAATAATTGGTGGCTATATGCTGAAAAGGGTATAAATCTTTATAACGCAATATGATTATTTCGGTGAATGTGCACCACCTATTTCGGAGCTAAGTGATCCACGATAAATTTAACTTCCCTTTCTTCGGAGTTTGCCTCCGGGGTCAAACGTTTCTGGAAGGCGGTGATCAAACATCCTAATTTTTCATTTTTGTACTTGCCTATTTCGGAGCATATTTATTTGCCACTAATCTAACTCCCTTTTAACTTTATCAGATCTTACTATTTCGATTTCAATATCTTCCATTCGCTGTTTTTTATCATTAATATATGTTTTAGGTGTTATCTGGCCCATTCCGAAATAAGCATTGTCCATATAAATATAAAGCGCTACAAAGGCAATCTCTTTTTCCAAATCATCTTGGTTAACATACAAATTATCTCTCAAAAGAAAAAAGTCAGAATTTTGAGTCAAACTAATTAAAATTCCATCGGCAATTGGTGATTCTCTGAAATCTATACCACCGCTTGATGTGATAAAAAAATCAAAAACATTATAAGTAAAAGTTTTCTCAATTTTATTAATTGAAATATCAATATTCCATATTGCTTTTGTACTGCTATTTGACGAGGAAATAATGAGCGTTAGTGGTCCCGGCTCATATTTAATCGGCTCTGTACAAATATATTTTGAAACAGCAACACCTGGAGGAATTAAGAGATTTTCTTGTAGATTTTCATTGATTAATAAACTTATTTTAGAATAGCTGCTTATATTATCAATTTCGTAAAGTTCTAATACATCTTGTGTTGTATATCTAGAATATAGTTTGTTGCCAAACAGCAGATTAATTTCTTCTTTGAAAACTATTGGTAATGTTGTTGGGTTCTCGATTATTAACTGATAAACGCTCAGATATTTTTTATTTATATAAAAGGGGTTGCTCATAAGTGGAACACCTAAATTTATCTCAGTATTGTTGTCCATTTTCCTATTTTCAATGCCTAATTTCACCTTGGTGTATTGATTTTCGGTGAGTGTTTTTTCTTCTAAAAAGATCTCAGCAAGTTCAAGCAACATCTCTGTATTTGTTTTTTCCTCTTTTTCCTTATTTTTCTTTTTCTTTATGAAGTAATCTTTTCTACTCTGCTCATAATCTCTATATTGCAATTGCCCATTTGCAAGGCTTTTTTCGTAAAACAATTCATCCAGTTCAGGTGGATTAACTGGAGTCGCCTTAATTATTAAGCCAGAGTTTAATTTAAGCGTTATTGTTTTGTCACCTATGTAATTTACCTCTGACAATGTGTAAATTTCTTCAACCTTAGTAAGCGAAATTCCTTCTTGGGCTTGGAGATTGCCAAATAATAACGTGCAAATAATTGGTAGAAATAAAATAGTCTTCATACACCAGTAATTTATTAATAATCGGATGTTATTTTCTCAATTAGTAAACTCAATAATCGTAGCGCTATACGTCACAATAACCCTCACATCATTTTGAATCAAATCAACTGCAACATTTGAAACGGTTCTGCTCCCGGTTAATTCTACACCCGCTAATTTAGCATTTTCCAACATTTGTTTACGTGCCTGGCTAATTATGCCTTCAATATTTGTTTTATCACGGCTTAATTTTTTTTCTGTAATTGTACCGCTAAAGGTGCCTAAGGATTTGAAGTTATTTCTTTCGAGTATTACTTCAGTTTGTGTGTTGTTTCCCATTATTCCTGTATAAGTGTAAACAGTTTTGGAGCAGGAAACAAATAATAGGGCGCAAATGAAAATGGTAAGTTGTGGTTTTCGCATAAAAATTTATTTAAAAATAAAACTAGTTAAAATATTTATAATGTAAGTTTAGGGTTTGGTTTTCAGTTACGGCTCAAAAGAACCAAAAGTTGGTTATTAGCAACTATACAAATTTAAACCTTTTAAATTAAATAGTTTTAAAAAAGTCGAATTTAGGCACTTTATGTATGATAAACTGCGATTTTGTGAACTGTATTTACTTCAAATTGTTACTTAAACAACCACTTTTCATTTCTTCACATTCCACGTCAAAAAATTCCATATTGATTATTTCGGTGAATGTGAACCGCTAATTCCGAACCAAAGTGATCCATTTTTTGTGCAAAGTTAGTATAATATTCCGGTCCAAAGTGACCCATGATCCACCCAAAAGTTAACAATATCTGACATTCCGACACATTATGAGCCACATGAATACTGACATTCCTGTGCTATGTTGATTTTAGAAAAATCCCCTCACCCTTTTAAATTCCATGTAATACAATTCAACCCTCCTCCATGAATGCCTATTTCATTGCTTATCACAGGTATGATTTTTTGTCCCTGGAAAACCTTTTCCAATATTTTTAAAACATTTTCATCTTCAGCGCGATCGAACACCGGAACAAATATTGCCTGTTCCATTTGCAAATAATTCAAATAAATTCCTTCCGCGCTCGACGTTGGTTTGTTCTCGTAGGGCGTATAGGGGAGTTCTATATATTCTAGACCTGCGTTGTGTAATGCCATTCTGAAAGCCCTTGGGAATTCCGGTTTTTCTTTTGAATAATCATTAATTAAAACGGTATTATTATAAATAAAACGAACCATGCCGTCTGAATGACCTGTGACATCATATTTATCTTTTGGCACGAAATATATTTTTTCAATTTCAAGGTCTTGTCGGAGTTGTTTTATTAATTCTTTTTCCGTAAGGGTTGCATTTTCTTTAAAAACTTTATCACACATGATTACTGCATCTTTTGATCGTATTATGTTTCCGCCATCTACAACTAAAGCTGATTTTTTTGGGAGAACATCTATTGATTTGCAAATTTCGTCCACATTAGAAATTGATTTTAATCCGGATATGCTTTGAAGATAGTCGGGATTGTAACGGAATTGCACAAATGAATTTTCCTGAAATTGCACCGGCATATAATCCACCGCCCAAATATCTTTTGTGCCTGTAAGAAATTTGAAGGGAATCTTATTTTCTGTTAAAGCAGATTCAAACCGCTTTAAAAATGGAGCATATTTCGCCTTTTTTAAGGTTTCGGCTAAATAGAGAGTGTTGGTTTCGTTATCTTGTATCATGAATTAGAGTGTAATTTTAGGAAAGAATATGTTTGAATTAAGGTAACTTATTTAATAAGGTACTTTGCTACTTCATCTAAAAATGCTTGCTGAGGTTTTCTTTCGGGCCTGATGGTGATGATTATATTGGAATTGCCAATTTTTGCAACGGCTTTAACATAATTGCCATTTATTTCGGTGTATTCATTAACAAAACCCTCCGCCCAATCTAAACCTGTGATCATTACTACATTCTTGGGGTTTAATTCTGCAATTTCCATTTGGAATAACTGCTCACAATTTTTTTGCTGTGATTGCCATTCCAATTTTCTATTTGGATTACCGCCGAGAGCAGGAGCAATTTTAAATAGGTTACTCCATGCCATTATATTTGACCAATTTTTTTCATCGCAACCATATTGTTGCATCAATAATTTATAAATAACTTGTCAGAATGCAGAGTGCGAGACATTAGAATCTTTATTAACCCAATCTTGATTTACCCAGTCTATTGCACACTCGCCTTCGACTTCAGGCTTCGAAAAATCAATTGCTTTTTCTACAACTTGCACATTATTTTCAAGACTATTCCAAGGAATATCGCCCCAATTATTTACCGCCCTTCCAATAAATAATATTTCCTTTTTATCAAAATAATTTTTTCCAAACATTGGATAAAATAGACAATATTCCGTGTTATTCAAAGTACTCGTAGTAAGTGATTTTACAAATTCTGAATAAGTGACATTAAATTTTTCTACGTAAATTTCTGATAGTTGCATATAAGTATTTTTATTAGTGTTATTTTTATGTTGTAATCATTTTTGCTATTGCTTCAGCATATTTATCCTCTTGAAATTTTAAAAAACTAGTGCTGAAATATTTAACAAATTCATCTTTAGTAATCAAATCACTTTTGTGGTTATTACATAGATAGCAGGATAATGCACAATTTGTTTTAGAATAATCATTTGCATTTTCACTGCTATCAATCCTATCAATTTCAAGCACCCGACCACGTCCCCTTTTAGTATATAATGAGCCATGATCAAAGTTAAAAATTACTTCAAGTTTTTCTTCTGTTATTCCGCAATATGAGCAAGCACGAGGTTGAACCTTAAACCAATTATAGAATTCTTCCTTGCTCAAAAAATTATTCATAAATTTATTTTTTTCAGCACCCATTTTTCTTTCCATAAATAGTGCATTTGATTTAGAAATTAATTTCCTTAAGTTGGATTCTTCGTCCCACCATTGCGTAAGTTTTGATGTTTCAATACCATACTCTTCAGCTATTAAGCTGTATTTTTTATCATACATCAAATGTTCAATGAAAAATAGTTCAGCATTTAATTCTTTTATAAGTTTATTTTTTTGTATAATTAATTGTATAATTATTGAGTTTCTGTTAATAATTTCTCTCTAATCTTCACCATTGCCCAGGTATCCATTTTACAATAAGCCAACAAGTTACGCAAAATTTCCTCTTTATCTTTCAGGATCTCAGGATCTTTTTTTACTAATTGCAAAAATATTTCCATTGCCGATGCTCCATCACCTATAGTCAAATTTTCATAACTCAGTTCAGGCACTAATACCGGAAGAACTTTTTTAATGGAACTGCTGCCCTGCATTTCAGGATTATAATACCAGAGGTTTCTAAAAGGTATAATTAAATCATTCAACCTATTTATAATATTTTCTAATTTAAATGCATGTTCCGGGAATGCAGCAGCAAGTTCCTGAATGCGAGAGGATTCAAAGGATTGATTAAATGTCCAGATGGTTCCCGTATTTCCCAAATCTTGAATAAGTTTTTCGCAAAGTGCTGGTCTGGGATCGGCGCCGGAAGCGTCATCCAAAAATTCATGGTGTTCGGGTTCTCCATTTGGTTTACGAATTATGTGTAAGCTATATTGAAAAGGTATTTGTTGGTAGGGCCTCGTATTGTCCCAAATTGGTGCGGCCGGACTAATTGTTTCAAAATCGAGAAAATACTGCGGGTAGCTGCTAGCTTTTAAAAAAGAGCGGATTAATTTTTTTTCATTTATGATCGTTTTTTGAATATGTGATTCCCATACCAATAGTTGCTTTTCCGTTAAAATTTCCGGATCAATATCTGATAATAAGTAAAGTCCCGCATCAAAATATTCAATACTTTTTTTACCAAACCGCGGAATAGTTAAAATACTATCCCTCTCCGGAAAATTACTCCAACAAATATCCTGATAACCGCAGGGATATGGCGCATTGCAATGCGCACCTATTTTTTTAATTAGTGCTTGTTGTAAAGTTCCATTGATATACATTTGATCTATCTGTAATTTAATTCCTGCCATAACGGATAACACGTCGGTTGTTACATCCTCTACAATAAAAAGTTTCCGGATGTTTAACGCACCCGAGCGCAGATATTCTTTATTTAAATGCACCAAAGCGATTTCCGTAATTTTAATTCCGCATTGTTTTGCAACAAAAGCCTGAAAGGCAAGGTCAAGAATATGTTCCTCTTTAACACTTGTTGTTGCTTTAACTTCCCAAATTTTCCAACCCTTTTTGTCGGGAACAAGTATATCAACCTTGCACATTAAATTTGGTTTTGAGGAGGTTAGGAATGTGGCTTCATAAATTGGTACTGCGGAGCCTATAATAGAAATTGTTTTTGCAGCCATTTCCCATGGAGGTAAATTCAATAAATTGAGATCAACACCACCCGGACATAAACCTTGAGCGAGTATCCCAATTTCAGTTCCTTCCTCCATGCGCACTTCAGTGCCTTTTGAATGGGTTTCACCTATTTTATTCCACCAATTATAAAAGGCGAGTTCACATTGTGTTCCTTTCATAAATCCGGATTTTGTAATATATTTTCTCTTGTTTTCCATAGTGTTATTTTTTAGGTATTAAGTTACTTTTTATATTATTTGAAGTTTAACAAATGCTCTTGACTCGATTTCCATTAATTTATTAAATGCAATATCGCGTTCATTGGAAAGTTGTATTTTCTGTGAAATTATAGGTTCAAAATTTAATTCAATTAAAATTGATTCAATATCTTTTTTGAAAAGATATTGTTTATTGTCAATAGCCACTACCAAATTTCGGAAAAGGGCAGGATTTTTTTCAAGACTTTCCTCCATACGAGTTCGCGCAATATCCAATAAACTTTTAGCTCGGGAATCAAGTGCGCCGGCACCGTCGTAAAGCCTATTTGCACTCCCCGGTTCAATTGTGCTGCGCCAGAAATAAGGCTGTTCGTCAACACCGGCTGTTTTCAAAGCATTTAATAAAATACATGTTGCTTTAAATAAATCATTTTCACTTCCTGTTGTTCTGTTTGTTTTGCCAAATACATGTCCTTCCGCTACCCAACCCCCTAATACCATTGCTACATGGTTGATTAAATTGTCGAGTGTTTGCATTTGATTACCGGGCTGAAAATGTACTTCTCCTGATAAAGACCCCGTGTGGGTATTATTATAAATGTAATCAGGTATTTCACCCAATAAAGTTATCATGCCTAATACATGTCCTGCTTCATGCACTGCAATTAATTTTTTATCGCCTTCCAATATCGGGTCCTTGCTAAATCGCGTGGTCTCGGGTCTGTATTCCTGTATAAATTTATATTTGCCACCGGTGAAAAGCCAGTTGTTATTTATACTATCCCACACTAAAAGCCAATTCCTTTCTTTTTTGATCTGAGAAATTAAAACAAAGTGTGAAATTGCCGGCAACAAAACACTTTTAATGGTAGAAAGTAGTGGCCGCACGCCTTGGGCAGGGTAAACTCCTTCATTGTATAAAAAGTCTACAACGTTATTATCAATAGTTAGGTATACACCTGAGTTATTTCCAACTTCCCATTGTATTTTTTCTAGTTCTTTTTTTATGATGAGTCTGAAATTTGCCGATGACAATGCCGGGTATATAATATGTAAGTTTCCAAGGCGTGCAATTTGTTCAGGACGGAATCGCGTAAGTAAAGCATTTTTAATTTGATAAACACCAATCTGTTTTGTTTCCTCATGAAAGGCATCGGCATGCAGATCGCTGCGCATGTTGTTTGATACCCCAAAGGCTTCGTCTAAATTTCCAATTACAAATATTAATGCTTTCGAACAATTCACTTCTTGTGGTTGCAATGCAATTTTTATTACACGTTCAAGTTCCTGTATTTGTTGAATAGCAGAATTATGCATACAAAAGTTTACCCATCTGGTTGGTAAAATATATTCCTGTGCAATTGCAGCAAGTAGCGGCCATCCGGTTTTTGGAAAAAACCATAGCGGTTCGGGATATTCATTCTTTTTATGACTTTCAAATAATTCTTTATATAATTCAAAGTGAGATTGTACAATTCCATTTTTTACTCTAACATTGCATGATAACATGTAATGCATTTTTAAAATAATTTCCCGTAAATCGTGGATACAATATGGGAAGTCAATATCCTGATATTTTCCACAATCAATTAAATCCCATATTTGTTTTCGGTTTTGTTTGGTTTCCTTATTATCTTCATCAATCGTCCGGAACAATTGAAATTCGTCCATTATTAATATCATTTGTTCTCCATTTCTGTAACCTTTAATTTCATTGAATACATCGCGGTTTGAACTTTGACTCAAATTAATTTGAAAGGTACGGTCATTGAAATCAATTAACTCCGATAGGCGCGTTACAAGTGAAGTTTTCCCGGTTCCTGTCAATCCCCACAAATTTACAACCAGTGGGTTCTTGTGCCATTCGGGCATTAAATACCAGGGAGTAATGGTATTAACAATTTCATCAATTATGGTTTCGAGTCCAATGAACTCGGAACACAAGGTAGTTTTAGCTTGATTTAGCTTTTTCCTTTTTTCGCGAAGTATACTATTTTGTTTCATTTTGTCTGATTTTGACACAAAAATAAAACCTTAAACCGCCACTAAGTGTCGGAGCGAAAATAATATTTGTACATAACTTTTATTTCATCCTTTATAGCTTTAACGAGGGTAGGAGGGGAGAGCACTTTAACTCCTTTTCCTGCAAGTAAGAATTGTTGTTTTAATTCAAAATTAATTGTTACAAATAAAGTAAATAATTCCCAACCTTTTTGTTTTCCAATGTGTTTTTGACTATGATGCATTTTGAGCGTATGCAAGTATTGCGAATGGGTCGGTGATGCTAAAAATTTAACTTCCACAGGTTGTTCATCCGAATAATTTATTCCAATTTGGTTCTTAAAGATATTTCTTATATTGCCATTAAATTTTATATATTTTGAGTTTGATATTTCAATTTCGTAAATGCGGTCCACACCTAATATGCGAAGACCATAATTTTCAGCGTGGCCAACAACGTACCAACGGCCCTGATAAAATTTTAGCATCCAGGGAGAAACATTGAATATAAATGGCGCAGTCTGATTGAATGACTGGTAAGTAATAAAAATATTCTGTTTATTTGTAATTGATTTTAAAAGTTCATCAAGCCAATCAGCGCCTAACAATTCGCCGTTGCTATCCATGTCTATTACATTTACCTTTTTAAGCCCTTTATTTAAAATAGTTTGTAATAAATCTCCGGAATGAAGATACTCCACAATTTTAAAAACATGATCAAGATCGCTAATGGAATTTTCATCAATATAATATCCTTCCTGCGCCCTGTCATAATTAATTTTTATTTTAAGTTTATCTCTTAGCCTTTTAAAGTCTCTTTCCAGACTGCGTTGTGAAATTTCAAATTCCTTTTCCTCCAGATGTTGGGATATACTGCGCAGGGGGGCATATTTATTATGATTTAAGAATTTTGCAATTGCAATAAGTCGAGGTAAAGGGTAGGATGGCATAATGGTAATTCGGGTTAAAAAATAAATAATTGATTAATAAAGATAGTGTTGTTATACCTTTAATTATAATTTTTTAGTGGCCCTTAATTAAAATTTCTTAATTTTGATTGGACAGACTAAAAAAACTTGATTATGTTATAGGAGGATTTGACGAAAACGATAATTGGATGTGCAATGGAAGTGCATAAGCGAATTGGAAACGGATTTCAAGAAGTGATATACCAGCGAGCATTAGCAATTGAAATGAACTTGGCAAATTTGGAGTTTGTTAGAGAAATGGAAATGTCGATTTTTTACCCTGAATTTGATATAGGGACTCGCAGGGTCGATTTTTTTGTAGAAAATAAAATTATGTTAGAATTAAAAGCACAAATAAAATTAGAAGATGTGCATTTGGCACAAGCCATGAATTATTTAGAAGCCTACAAAATGGAAATAGGTTTATTAATTAATTTCGGATCAAAAAGCCTTGAATTTAAAAGAGTTCACAACAATAAAATGCTACCTAAATAAAATCAGGCAATCCCTCCAATCATAGTCCACACATTATAATCAAGGCAATCCCTCAATCCTTCCAATCAAGGTCCAGACAATTTAATCCCTTCAATCATAGTCCACGCATTATAATCAAGGCAATCCTTAAATCCTTCCAATCAAGGTCCAGACAATTTAATCCC
>CAZXBG010000053.1:20954-22722 GCA_964638865.1 uncultured Chitinophagales bacterium
TATAATCAAGGCAATCCTTAAATCCTTCCAATCAAGGTCCAGACAATTTAATCCCTCCAATCACGGTACCCGCATTAGCGATTGTAACGGAAAGCCCACAGCCGCTTTTTTGCGGCGAGGACTTGCAGTGAAAAGCGCGACCCGAGGAACGAGGGGAATGCCCTATATTTGCAACTCAATTTAAACGCAATTTTATGAGCAACGAAGTAAGAAACCTCGAACCCAAACAGATCTGGAACAATTTTGAGGATATTAATGCCATTCCGCGACCATCGAAACACGAAGAAAAGATAATCGCTTTTATGAAGGCATTTGGAGAAGGATTGGGTTTAAAAACTGTGGTGGATGCTGTTGGAAATGTGGTGATTTATAAAGCAGCAACTGAGGGAATGGAAGGAAGAAAAACAGTGATTTTACAATCGCATTTGGATATGGTGCATCAAAAAAATTCGGATACAGATTTTGATTTTGCAACTCAGGGAATTGTGTCGGTGATAGACGGCGAATGGGTGAAGGCAAAAGGGACTACTTTGGGCGCCGATAATGGCATTGGCGTTGCGAGTATAATGAGTTTACTGGCATCAAAAGATATTGCGCATCCGGCACTGGAGGCATTATTTACTATTGATGAGGAAACGGGAATGACGGGTGCATTTAAATTGGAAAAAGGTTTATTGGAAGGAAAAATATTATTGAATCTTGATACGGAAGATGATGATGAATTTTCTATCGGTTGCGCAGGTGGCATTGATACCAATACAAACTATAATTATACTCCGGAAACACCCGATTCGGGGGTAAAGGCTTATAAAATTTCTATCAGCGGATTAAAAGGCGGACACAGTGGAGTGGATATTCATCTGGAACGCGGAAATGCTAATAAAATAATGAACCGATTGTTATATCAGAGCGAGCAATATGGTTTACAAATTGCAGAACTGGATGGTGGTAGTTTGCGCAATGCAATTCCGAGGGAATCGGTTGCAATTATTGTGGTGAAAGATGATTCTTATTTAAGTGAATTTGAGAAAAGAGCTTCAGAAATTAAAAAAGAATATCTTTTGCAAGATGAAGGACTAAAAATTGTGATTGAGCCCACCGCAATGCCCGAAAAAGTTTTATCAATTGAGGATACAAATAAAATTACTACTGCAATTCAATCGGTTTGTAACGGTGTTTTTTGTATGAGTTCTGCAATTTCAGGATTGGTAGAAACGTCTTCCAGTTTTGCGCGTGTGCAAATTAAAGACGGAAAATTTATTACACAAAGTTTGCAGCGTTCTTCTGTTGACAGTGCGAAATTAAATGTTGCCTTTACCGTTGGCGCTCCTTTAAAATTAATGGGATGTAAAGTGGAGCATACAGGTGCATACCCTGGCTGGGCGCCAAATCCTACCTCTGCAATTCTTGATCTTATGGAGCATAAATATGAAACCTTGTTTGGAAGTAAACCGAAGGTATTTGCTATTCACGCAGGTTTGGAATGCGGAATTTTAGGCGAACGATATGCGGGGCTTGACATGATTTCCTTCGGACCAACCATTAAACATCCGCATTCGCCTGACGAAAAAGTAAATATTACATCAGTGCAGAAATTTTGGAAATTTTTGCAGGAAATATTGAAGGATATTCCGTTAAAATAAAGATAAAAAAGTTGCTGACAAAGTAGGCATTGGCAGAATTTAGCATCCCAAAAATAATTTTCCATACAATACCCTTCCATCAATTTGTGCCTCGCACACATAAGTATTAGCAGGGTTCAGCATTC
>CAZXBG010000054.1:0-2518 GCA_964638865.1 uncultured Chitinophagales bacterium
TGTTGTTACTCCTGACTAATGACTATCGACAATTTGGGGAGTGGTGAGTTGGCATGGGAAATAACCCCGGGAGGGGGTGGCATTATAATACATCCAGTAAATACATTGAGGTTAATAAATTACTATTCGATCCAATCAAACAATTGCCACTCTTCGAATCTCATTCCAAATTTATGCAGAAAGTCAACGTATTCTTCTTTAAATGATTTCTTTTTAAGGTGTTCTTCCTGCTTAACAATATAATGCTGAAAACTTCAAACCTGGAATTTAGAAATCAAAAACTCAACCAAAGGGCATGTTCAGATTCAATTAAATTAATTTCTATTTTCTCTGCTTCTTTAACAATGTCTGGTCCTGATTTATAATCAGCAATTGTTCTGTTATAGATATTGGCCTCCTTGTAAATGGAGCTATTAAAATTGCGAAAGAAAAATAGGTCATCGAGCGAATTGATGGATTCTTTTTCAGAATGTTGAGGCATGACTGAAGCCGCTAAATATTTTCTAGTTGCAGAAAAAGGGACCCAATAAAGATCAATCGTATCCTTCGAAATTGCATTAAATGCAACAGGGCAGATTCCTAATATCCTGCTTTCACTCACAAAACGTTTGTTATCAAAAAAATGATCTTCTTTTATTTTAAAAGCAATTATTTGCAGATTAGCAGTATCGATATCGGTGATATTTAATTCTTTATTGAAAATATCGTTCACACTGTTATATGCTTTGATATTTCCATTCAGAACATTGTTGTTTAAGGTGTTAAACATAACATTGTTTTGAAACAATAATTCATTGTTTTCCATCGGTATCCATCTCCATATTCTTTTCGCCCAAATTATCATGGATTCGTCTACGATAAAATTTTCATAATAATTTTCGTTGTTATATCGCAGCGTATAAATTGGTGGAACCAATAAATTAACAGGCAGATCCGCCGATTCATCCGGTAATAAAATATCATATTCGAAAGGGTTTCTATAATATCGTTGCATTTTTAATATTCCTGTTGAATCCCAAAGCTTCCAGTTACCACTTCTGTAATTATTTTCAAATATTCCTTCTGCTTTTTTAATGCCATTTGGGTAATACGAAATGTATTTACCCTGTAATCTGCCTCTTTCAGTTTCGTAGGAGCAGTTAAACTTATCTGAAATAAATTCATGCGTTTGAGTTTTCGCAGTTAGATTGTTTGCAAGAAGAATGATTGTTGCACAAATGAGGAGTAAAGGGTTTTTCATTATGGCGTTTTTGAAATAACGTTAAGGTATTACCGGATATTTTCTATGGATCACCTCAATTCAAATAATATTCATCATATCAATTTCTTTATCACAGGGGTATAGTCCGGGAAACAACAACGGGGAAAATTTAATTGGATATTTTGCATAATACATCATGTGTATGCCCTCCTTTTTTGTATAAAGCAATTCCAATTTTATCAAACTTTCGGCAATAATTTTTATTGTTTTATCGGAGGTGTTTGTGATACGCATACCATCAGATTTCGAAATTTTACCCTTTAAAAAAAGTTCGGTTAAAATATATTTTGCTTCCGGCTTAAAGTAATTTCTTAAAGCCATTAATTCACCAAAGGCATCCAAACGGTTTGCCATAGTTTCGGCATCAATTACTTTCGTCATAAAAGTAATCTGGTCAATAGCCACTTTTAAAAAGTAACCGCAAAATTCAATAAGATATTTATTCGATAAATTTCCACGGCCATCATAATTATTCAGTTTTATCTGATCTGCGTTTGCGAGATGCGATTTATAATTATTGTTTGAACGTGCTAACCCACGTGAAATTGACCAAAGACCAAAAGCATCCAAACCTTCGTACATAAAACAAGCATCAGAAAACAACCTTACCACGCGATCGTTACCATCTAAAAATGGATGAATCCATGCTAATCGGTGATGTGATGCAGCAATAGAAATTATTCTTTTAATTTTCGATTTATTATTTGCATTTGTAGGGTTGTAAAAATTTTGAAATCTATGCGCAAACAAATCAATTGATGCAGAAAATGGTGCTATATGCTTTACCACTTCAACTTCAGCTTTTCTAAATTCACCTGGTGTAACCTTTAATTTTTTATTGTCTTTCGATTTTGCAAATTTGAATTCTTCGGGTAGATGGTCGTAAAATTTTTTGTGTATCTCTTTAAGAAATTCACCGGAAGCAGGGTTTCTGATTTCAACTCCGGATGCATATTTTTCCGTAATATATTTATGAAGATTTATATGTGCTAATGCTTCTTTCTGTAAATCCCTATTTATTTTATCCTTCGAAAAATCATTATTTAAAGCCCTCTCTATATCTAACGGGTGGGCGTCGTGACCTTCAATTAAATTGGAATAATAACTGTTCATTGGCCTTAGAAAATCACCCAGGGCAACACGCGTTATTGGATTTAAAACCCCGGAAAGTTTGCCTGCTTTTTCAATAAGCTCAATTGCCAATGCTTCCAATTCCCGGGAAGCATCATCTGGAAACAAAGGTTCCATGCTATCCAC
>CAZXBG010000054.1:2618-22603 GCA_964638865.1 uncultured Chitinophagales bacterium
ATGCTTCCAATTCCCGGGAAGCATCATCTGGAAACAAAGGTTCCATGCTATCCACCGTTGTATAAAAGTCAATATTGTTCGGCATAAAACAAAAATACATAAAAAATTTATAATTCCGTTAGTTATTCCGATGGTTAATAATCAATGAATATAGGCTTTTGATGACATTACATCATATTTTATTCCGATGGTTATTCCGGTGGTAGGCAGGTGCCGGCAAATTTAGGGTCCAGGGTCTGTCTCTTGCAAACCGAACTCGTTTGCGATACAAGAATTGTATCGCATTTCATACATAACGATCTAAACGCTCTTACGTTTTCAGATTATGGATATATCGAATAATTTCCCTTTGAAGCGATGGCGTTAAATGATCAAATATCTTTTTTGCTGCCTTGTTCTCCTTAGATACATTTACAAATTTAGGATCCGGGACCGGCAAGTGAATAGAGGAAGGTGTTCTCGTCCAATTCGGCAGTAACCGTTAATTGGGCATTAATTTATATGGTTAAGATCAATAAAAGGGATAGTAAGAGGAGAATATTTTTCAAAATTATCGTTTTATATCTTAAAGGTGTCAATTGTTGTGCAAATGATTGATGATTTTTGCAAATTCTGTACATGAGTATATTTCGATTTAAACAATTTTCCATAGATCAAAACATAACTTCCATGAAGGTTGGTACCGACGGCGTATTGCTCGGCGCCTGGATATCAGAAGCGGCGAATGTTACCAATATTTTGGACATTGGTACCGGAACCGGATTAATTGCGCTGATGTTGGCTCAAAAATTTTCATCGGCTTCAATAGAGGCAATTGATATTGACGAAGCTGCAGTTTTACAGGCCAGGGGAAATGCTGAAAATACAGAATGGAAAAAAAGAATTCGGATGGAGCATATTGCTTTGGAGGATTATATCATTTCCAATAAAAAAAAGTTTGCTATCATTTCCTGTAATCCTCCTTATTTTATTAAAGGATGGAAAATTGAAAATGAACAACGGAAAAAAGCAAGAGATGCTGAACATTTGCCATTTGAGCAATTAATTGAAGTTGCAATAAAATGTCTTGCCGACAGGGGTAGTTTAAATCTGATTTTACCATTGGAGGAAGGCAAAAATATTATGGCTCAAGTGGACTCAGCCGGATTATATTGTAAACGTAAAACAACGGTTTATACCAAAGCAGGACAGGCAGCAAAACGTTTTTTATTGGAGATAGTTAGGTATCCTGTAAACACTTTTAATGCAGACCTGATAATTGAAAATGAAGGCCTCAATAATTTTACCGAGGAATACAAACAATTAACCCGCGATTTTTATCTGAATTTTTAAATTAAAAAAAGCGCCGGAATTCCGGCGCTTTATAAGTATTTGAAAACACTGTGTTGGTTTCGGTTGATCAATATTTTTCATCTAGGTCGCCATCATCAATATTGTAATTGTCTTCCTCTCCAAATTCGTCGGCCAGATCATCAATAGTATCTTCTTCATCAAAATCATCCTCCTCCTCATCGTCTTTTGCTTTTTTCTTTTTGCCGGTATCGTCATCATCAATATCTTCATACATATGTTTGCCTTCATCGAAGGCATAGGCATCTTTTTCGTCCTTGTCGTCAAAGTCGAATTCATCCTTAAAATCCTTATCGTTGAACTGACGGAATTCTTCAAACTCATCGCTTATTTCGGTAAGATCTTCTGCTTCTTCTTTGGTATCTTCCGCATCATCATCATCTTCTTCATCACCGAGTTTGGCGTACGGTAATTCTTCGAGACCCTTAAATTTTTTGTCCTCTACATTCTTATTAAGGAATTTATTGAGTTTGTCGATATCCGTATTGGTAGTTATCTCTCCAAATTCATTAATATTCATTTCGAAGCCATCCAGATCTTTATGAACTTCGGGTTTCCCTTCTAAAGGTTTTTTCTTAGGCATATGGCTTACTGCAATTTTCAGTGAAAGGTATCAAATATTTTTATTGAATTATGCAAACGGTCAACAGATTTTTTTTTCCCTAAAACATCCATCATGGTAAAAACAGGTGGACCTTGCAATCCTCCCGCCAAAGCTACTCTAAAAATAGGCATCACCTCACCCATTCCTAAATTATTTTCTTTCATAAAATCTTTTATAGATGTTTCTATCTCGTGTTCTGTAAAATTAGCAATTGCTTCAATTTTATTTATCAAATTTACAAAGATTTCTCTTTTTTCAGGTTTCCATTTCTTTTTAATGGTTTCCTCATCAAATTTAGTAATATCTTCAAAAAAGAAGGTTCCCAGTTCATAAAGATCCGGAATAAAAACTGCCCTTTCCTTCATTGCTTCACAAACCTTTATTAAATAGTCGGGGTCAACTGTTACATTTTTTTCAATAAGATAGGGTTTTATCAGTTCTGCCAGTTCGGCACCCGTTTTTAATTTCAAATGTTGTTGATTGAACCACTTAGCCTTCTCAGGGTCGAAACGAGCACCCGATTTGCCTATTCTTTCAAAACTGAATGCATTTATTAATTCTTCCTTAGTAAATACTTCCTGATCTGTTCCGGGATTCCATCCTAAAAAAGCAATAAAATTAATATATGCCTCAGGTAAAAAACCCTTTTCTTTTAAGCCAGAAATACCTTGTTCTTTCCAATCTAAAGAATATAAAGGAAAACCATATTTATCGCCATCGCGTTTGCTGAGTTTTCCATTGCCTTCGGGTTTTAAAATAAGGGGTAAATGTGCAAAGTGAGGCATTTCATTTTCCCATCCAAACATTTTATAAGTCATAACATGAGTTGGCGCACTTGGCAACCATTCCTCCCCTCTTACAACATGTGTTATTTTCATTAAATAGTCGTCCACTACATTTGCCAAATGATAAGTTGGCATTCCATCACTTTTAAATAATACCTTATCGTCCAATTGTGAAGAATTAAAAGTGACCCAACCACGGATCAGGTCATTAAATTTTATTTCTTCGTTGCGCGGCATTTTAATTCGGATTACAAATGGATCGCCATTTGAAAGTCTTCTGTCCACTTCATCTTTGGAAAGTGACACAGAATTTTTCATATACTGTCGGGTAATATGGTCATAAGCAGGGGAAGGATTGCCCTGTTCTGTCATGCGATTTCGCATTTCTTCCAGTTCTTCGGGTGTGTCGAATGCGTAATAGGCATTTCCTTTTTCTATCAGTTCGTATACGTACTTTTTATATATCTCCTGTCTTTCACTTTGGCGGTATGGCGCATAAGGGCCGCCAACATGAACACCCTCGTCAAATTCAATTCCCGCCCATTTACAACTGTTGATCACATATTCCTCCGCTCCCGGAACATACCTTGCCTGATCAGTATCTTCAATGCGCAGAATTAATGAGCCACCCGTTTTTTTTACGAATAAATAATTATATAATGCAGTTCTGATACCGCCCAAATGTTGTGCACCGGTTGGACTTGGTGCGTACCGCAATCGTACTTTTTTCTCCATGTTCATTATTCCTGCTGCAAATTTAACCCCTTAAAACTGAAATGTGAATCAATAGCAGTAGGAAGGAAAATATTTTTATCGCATTTAATCTACCTATGTTCAGGTTGTGAATTATCAAAATATAAGTCGCGGATTATCAAATTGTTAAATCCCGCACGATTTTGGCTAAGTTTGCAGCGATGTATTTTGTAAAAACACCTTTTTATTTAAAAACCATTTATCCGAGTCTAATCTGGGATATTAAAAAGAAGAATACATTATATATCACTTTCGACGACGGTCCTATTCCTTTGGTAACTGAGGAGATATTACATATTTTGAGATCCTACAATGCCGCTGCTACTTTTTTTTGTATTGGTGAAAATATCAGTCAAAATAGAAATATTTTTGAAAAAGTGATGGAGGAAGGACATGCAATTGGCAATCACACTTATCACCATCTGAACGGATGGAAAACTGATTTGGAAACCTATGTTGAGGATGTTAGACTTTGTGATCTTAAATTTTCCACTCCATTATTCCGACCACCCTATGGAAGGATAGGATTTCAACAAATTCAGGAATTAAAAAAACAATATAAAATCATAATGTGGGATGTTTTGAGTGGAGATTTTGATACGGATGCCGACGCCGCAAAATGCACAAAAAATGTTATCGATAAAGCTGTGGAGGGAAGCATAATAGTTTTTCACGATAGTTTGAAAGCAAAAGACAGAGTATTAAAAAGTTTGCCTTTGGTGTTGGAACATTTTTCAAATGAAGGATATGTATTTGATAAAATGGATATCTGAACACAGAAATAATTTAATAATCAATGACAGATACACATGCACATATTTATTTACCGGAGTTCGACCTTGATCGGAATGATATAATATTACGTGCAAAGGAAACGGGTGTTACAAAAATATTTTTACCAAATATCGACAGAGATTCCATTACTTCGATGTTGCAACTATGTGCCAAAGAAATTAATTTTTGTTATCCGATGATGGGTTTACATCCATGCAGTGTAAAGGAGAATTATGCAGAAGAACTTGAGTTGATAACACAATATTTAAGGGATTCTCGATACAAATTTTACGGAATAGGAGAATGTGGTCTCGATTATTTTTGGGATATCAGTTTAATTAAGGAACAAAAAATTGCCTTCGAATTTCAAATTGAACTGGCAAAAAAATATAAATTACCCATCATTATTCATTCCCGAAATGCAGTTGATGATTGCATTGAATTGATCGCAAAACACAAGGATGAAAACCTCAACGGAATTTTTCATTGTTTTTCAGGAACCACTGAACAATTAGAAAAAATTATTGCGCTCGGATTTTATGCGGGAATTGGCGGAGTTGCCACATTTAAAAACGGAGGTTTAGATACCGTATTGAAAAAGGAACATATTTCTTATCTGGTTTTAGAAACCGATTCCCCTTACCTGGCACCCGTTCCCTTTCGAGGAAAAAGAAATGAACCAGCCTATCTTAAATATGTGCTAAAAAGGCTTAGTGAAATACTTAATACTTCAGAACAGGAGCTTTTAGAGGCAACAGAATCAAATGCAACTCGAATATTCAAGGTTTAAACCGTAATTTTGCAGCCAAAAGGAGAGATGTCCGAGTGGTTGAAGGAGCACGCCTGGAAAGTGTGTATACTCCAAAAGGGTATCCAGGGTTCGAATCCCTGTCTCTCCGCATTCACTAAAAAATCCCGCTTACAGCGGGATTTTTTAGTGAAGTTTTTTCCGCCTGCTGATGTCGTTGGGCACGCAGAGGTGCAGAGAACGCAGAGGGCTATTTTCCTTGGTATCGAGGATAGTACCAAACTTTTAATACTGCTCCCTTTTTTGGGTCAGTTTTAAAAGTTGAGGACTATATTAATAAAAATTGAAAATTGAGATAAATTCCATTATGTAAAAATTATTTTCTATGTTATACAATTTTTACATAATGGCCACTTATTTAATATTCGACTAATAGTTTATTCCTCCGTACTGGTTGCCGAAGCTGAAATTGGGCCTCAGCATGTAGCTTTAATGTCCCTTATGCGCAGCCACAACACAATAAAATCTTAAATGGTAGTGGATTTGAGCGAAAATAAGCGCCACTATTTTGAGATGGAGATATTTGATTAAATCATTTAACTTCAATCGAAGTAATTAATTACAATTTTGTTGTGGCGCCTTTTTCGCTCCGGGTGGCAAGCATTAGGGACATTAAAGCTGCATGGTGCAGCCCTTGTTTTTTGGTGCTACCTTTTTAACAAGAAAAAGGTAGCAAATTTTGATGTAACCGTAATTAATCAATAGGAGCTATATTTTGATTTTTAAATAAACAATTGAACTATTAAGGAACTTGTAATTCTAATGGAATAGGTTGTCACTCCCAAGAAAATGAATGTGACCCCCTTTTTTCCCTACTTCCTGCTCAACTCATCAGCCAGTCAGGGTTCGCAGAGGTGCAGAGAACGCAGAGGGTTATATTGTATAAATGGTAAGTAAATCAGTGGAACCCAAAAAAGAATCCGTGAATAATCTGTAATATCACTTTATTTCAATACCGTATTTCTGTTCATACTTTTTGCTCAGGTCTGTTTGCCAGTTTGTAACGGGAGTTTTTTCTCCGTTAATATAAATATTGGTTATTCTGCTTGTTCTCATATCTAAAACATCTCCTTCGCTAATAAATAAGGTTGCACTTTTTCCTGTTTCCAGTGTACCGTAATTTTTTTCAATTCCAAGAAATTTTGCATTGGTAAGCGTGATCATTTTTAATGCTTCTTCTTTTGATATTCCATAGGCAACAGCTGAGCCTGCATTAAAAGGCAGATTTCGCATGTTCCAGAAACTTCCTCCTTCATTACTCACACTGAGGCCGCACTCTATTCCGGCCCTTAATAAAATAGAGGGTAATTTAAACGGCAGATCAATAGGATCCCCTTCCAATCCCGGAAGCTCATGCGTGCATTCCAGCAGTACAGGAATATTATTTTCTTTTAAAAGATCCAATACATGATAACTTTGTCGCCCCCCTACAAGCACAATTTTTAACTGATAACTTTTTGCAAAATCTACCACTCCAATTATTTGTTTTGCATTATTAGCATCAATAAATAATTTTTGCTCGCCGTTGAAAATTTTTCGCATTGCTTCAAAACGCAAATTTTTTACGGCATGTTCAGATGCACTGCAATATGCTTTTGCCTCCTCAAAGAAATTTTTAATTGTTATCACTTCGTTTTCGTAGGTATCGCTCTTTTTATATTCCCCTTTCTGATAATCATATCCATAATAACCTGGCCAATACATATGCATGTTATTATCCATTTTAACTGCAGCATCCTCCCAATTCCATCCCGTCATTTTAACTACACTGCTTTGTCCGGAAATTATTCCACCATCGGGGATAACCTGCGATAATAAAATGCCATTTGTTCTAAGTGTGGGAATTGCTTTCGAATCGGTATTGTAGGCAATAATTGATCTTATATTCGGGTTAAATTGTCCTACCTCGTACGCATCCCGTGTAGCACGCACAGCTTCAATTTCCTTCAATCCAAGCTGGTTATTCATTGCAATAATACCGGGATAAATATGTTTACCGGTTGCATCAATCATGGTTGCCGAATTATCATTGTATCCGGATTCTTTTTTCACTCCTGCATATTGTAAAATTCCATCCTGAATTATCACCAATCCGTTTTCGATCACACTGCCATTTCCTACATGAATTGTTGCATTGGAAATTACCACAGGCACTTTTTGTGCAGAGAGCGCGGCAGTAATTAAAATTAACATTGCTGATAATTTAATTTTTATATTTCTTAATTGAATATTCATTTTTCAGTTTTTATTAATGTTGAACTTTATTTTTATTAACAATATTAATTTCCTTTCATAAGATCTTCCACATCCTCACAATCATATAATTTTTGTTCTTTACCTACAACAGGAATTGTTGGTGCGCCGCCATTTTTTTCTGCTATCATTTTAGCAATAATACGATTGCGTTCCTTTCCCATGTTTTCCTGTAATAGATCATCGGCGAAACGATCGTAATAAATAATTCCGTCGACCATTGTTTTTTCTGCTATTGCATAAATACTGAGTGGATTGTCGCTCCATAAAACTATGTCCGCATCCTTTCCTTCCTTAATACTTCCAACCCGATCGTCGATATGCAATAATTTCGCAGGATTTAATGTTACCATTTTTAATGCATCCTCCTCACTCATTCCTCCATATTTAATCGATTTTGCCGCTTCCTGATTTAATCGCCTTGCCATTTCAGCATCATCAGAATTAATTGCCGTAACCACACCTTCATTATTCATCAATGTTGGATTTTGCGGAATTGCTTCCATCACCTCATATTTATAAGCCCACCAATCAGAAAAAGTAGATCCTCCAGCGCCATGTTCTTTCATTTTATCGGCAACCTTATATCCTTCTAAAATATGTGTGAAAGTATTTACGGTAAAATTGTGTTTATCTGCTAATTTCATCAGCATATTAATTTCACTTTGTACGTAACTATGACAAGTAATAAATCTTTTTTCTTCTAATATTTCCGCTATCGCTTCTAATTCCAGATCTGTTCTTGTTATTTTGGTCACATCCTTTTTTGCGATTAAATATTCCTCCGCACGGGTAAAAATATCTTCATACACCTGTTCAACACCCATTCTTGTTTGCGGAAAACGAATGGTATTAAAATCACCCCAATTCGACTGTTTTACATTTTCTCCCAAAGCGAATTTTATAAATCCATCCCAATTCTGAAATTTCATTTCTTCCGGCGAAAGTCCCCAGCGCAATTTAATCAGTTGAGTTTGCCCACCAACCGCATTTGCGGAACCATGCAATAAATGCGAACTCGTTACGCCACCACTAAGTTGACGATAAATATTAATATCATCACAATCCACCACATCTCCAATTCGCACTTCCGCACTGCTCGATTGTGTACCTTCATTTACCCCGTCGGAAATGGCTATATGCGAGTGTTCATCAATTATTCCGGCTGTTAGGTGTTTATTTGTTCCATCAATTATTGTTGCGTTTTTGGCAGAAATATTTTTTCCTACTTTTAATATTTTACCGTTGGAGATCAACACATCATAATTCTTCAATATACCCTCACTTTCATTTGTCCAAATTGTGGTATTTGTTATTAAAATTTCTTTTTGTTTGGGTTTTTCTGTCCAGCCATAAGCAGTAAAAGGATAAATAACAGTCCCTGTTTGCACTAAACTATCGGCTTTTTCATCTTCTTTTTTCTCTACATATACATTAGTGTATTCAGCATTCCAGTTTATCCATTTATCATTTAATTGTCCCTTTCCAGAAAACGATCGTTCTTTAGCCCATCCTGCAAGTCTGATATTATCCAGTCCATCAGAAAAGGTGATAGAAATATTTTCGTTATTAATACTTCCCGCTGCTTTAACAGTATCTGTATTTTTAATTACTGCAAATTCAGGCGCATCAGCTTTACCCTTTATCACTAATCCATATATTCTGTTGTCAACGGTAAATTTATATATTCCTCTTACATCATTTTCCATTGGTTTTTGAATGATATATTGTTGACCATTCACCCAGTTCTGATAGATCACCGTTTCTTCCTCAAAAATATTTCCGGAGGTAATTATAAAATTTGCAATCTTGCCTTTAGTAAGCGTTCCCAATTCATTTTGTGCATTAATAAATTGCGCCGGAGTGGTAGTTAATGCAGCCAATGCGGTTTTTTCTGTTAATCCATACTGAACTGCCTTGCGCACATTTTTTAAAAGATCATTTTTATTTTCCAATCCTGCCGCAGTCAAACAAAATTGTATCCCTTGTTTTTCTAGATAACTGCAGTTAGCCGGAGCCATTTCCCAGTGTTTAAGATCGGCCATTGTGAGTAATTCTGCATCAAAAGGATCGCTTACATCCGGAGTTTTTGGATAATTTACCGGAATAATTAATGGTGCATTTGTATTTTTTATTTCACTGATGCGCTGATATTCATCTCCGTTTCCTTTAATTATAAATTGTAAATTGAATTCATCCCCTATTTTATCGGCACGTATTATTTCAAGTTTATCATGTGTATTAAAAAAATGCACCAGTGTTTTATTTTGATTGAGCGACTCCAGAGAAATATTTTTTTCAATTCCGTTCCCTCCTTTTGCGTACCAGTCGGCATCTAAAAATGTTTGTCGCAATAATGCAATACTCCCCATTTCGGAGGAAGGATAATTTTGTGTGGAGCTTCCTTTTCTGAAGGCATAATGATCACTCACCTTTTCTTTAATCAGCATTTTTCCTGCAGCTTCATCACCCAATAAAACCAATGCACCACTTCCCTGCATAATTCCATCGTTGCGATGTGTTATTACTGCACCTATGCCACAGCTTCTGAACGATTTATTTTTAGAGGTATCGGGAACAAAATTTTGATAGGCATTAAATTCAGGTGTAATTGCCTGATTCCAGTTCAAAGCAGAATTAAAATTATTTTCCATTTGAGGTCCCTGTCCGGAGGGGGGATTTACTTTCCCGGTTATGCCATAATCAACATCCAGATCGATAAAGGATGGATAAATAAATTTTCCTTTAACATCAATTATCACCGCATCTTTTGGGGCAACTACAATTCCTGCTTCTACAATTTTTCCTTCTTTAATTACCAGCGTTCCATTTTCAATTTTTGTATTTGGATCGATAATAAGTGTTGCGTTAATAAATGCGTATGTTTTTTCACGAACATCAAATACACCATTTACAGGAAAAGTAGTTTGGGTAATACCGGAAATAGCTAATAGTGTGGTAAAAATAAATAAAGTGTATTTTTTCATAAAAAAAATTTGCACCTTGGTTAGCGCTAATAAGGCAACGGGTATATACACATTTGCGTTAATCCAATGTAATGAACCGCTAAGATAAAAATTGAAACCATAATAAAAAGTTAAATCAACTTAAAAATCCTTTTACAGCTTTTATCTTTCTTTACAATTTTATGATAAACTTTAACAGTATTCTTCCTTAATTTAATTAACTTTAAACTTGAAATTCAGGTATTGAGAAGGCGGTTGGTCATATTATTTTTTATTTTGTGTGCAGGGAGTAGTGTATTTGCCTATCATATCATTGGTGGTGAAATGATTTACACCCGTCTCACAGGAAATAATTTTGAAATTACACTCAAGATCTACCGCGATTGTTCTGCTGCAGAAGCTGCTCCCTTCGATAATCCCCTCCAAATTTATGTTTACAATGCAGCAGGGGTGCTGGTTGATAGTCTGGTTGTGAGTTTTCCGGGTTCCGAAAATTTAGATCCTGATCTTACTAATCCATGCATTACGGAAGTGCCCGACCTTTGCGTACAGGAGGCAATTTATATCGGAAATATTAATCTGCCACCCAGTGTTGGGGGTTACGATCTGGTATACCAGCGCTGTTGCAGAAATACAACAATTATCAATATTGTAGATCCCGTTGCCACCGGTGCAACCTATACTCAGCATATTCCTGATCCGGGAACCGTGATAAATTCAAGTGCGAGTTTCAGCAACTTTCCACCTATTGTTATTTGTGGAAACTACCCATTTAATTTCGATCATGCTGCAACTGATCCCGATGGAGATGTATTAGTATACGAATGGTTTCATCCCCTTAATGGTGCAAGTTATGATGTGCCTGACCCTTCCCCTGCCCCGGCTCCACCATTTGCCGAAGTTAATTTTTATGGCCCTTACAGTTATACTTATCCAATAGAATCTGATCCTGCGTTTGATATTAATTCCACAACAGGATATCTTGCCGGAACACCAACTGCATTCGGACAATATGTAGTTGGAATTGCAGTAAAGGAATACAGAGCAGGGGTTTTAATAAATACCCATTATCGCGATTTTCAATTTAATATCACCGACTGCGAACCTTCTTTAGTAGCATCGTTGCCGAGTGAAATTAATAATTGCACCGATTTTACTGTCAATTTCGAAAATTTGAGTTATGGCACCGATGAATTTTTATGGGATTTTGGAGTAGAAGGAATTTCCACTGACGTAAGTGAAGATGAATTTCCAACATATATTTACCCGGATACAGGCACTTACATTGTAATGCTGATTGCTTTTCCTGGACAGACCTGTTCTGATACCACTTACTCCACAGTGAGTATATATCCATATTTAATTCCAAATATAAATTTCGATCCAACCTGTGCAAAATCTCCTGTTCAATTTACAGATCTTACAACAACCGATTTTGGAACCCTCACCAGTTGGCAGTGGAACTATGGAGATGGAGGAGGAAGCACCTTACAAAATCCGGAATATACTTATGAGGAACCCGGTAATTATATGTTAATTTTTACCGTGGAAAATAGTGTCGGATGTGTGGCTGAAATATATGATACCATTAAGATTTATTCTCTCCCCAATTCTTTATTTATTTCGGAAAACGCTTGTTTGGAGCAAGTTGGGACCGTCTACAGCACTAGTGTGATCATGATTGGCAACGAAATTGTAGATTGGGAATGGGAAATAGAACCCGATAATTATTTTTCGGGAGAATCTTTTGACTATTATTTTGATACTGCCGGAACTTATACCGTTTCCCTCATTACTACAAGTAATTTCGGGTGTGTAGATTCTCTTACAGATATTATTATTGTACCCGAACCAATAGTTGCGGAGCCAATACCAGATGTTACTATTTGTGAGGGCGACAGCATACAGTTATTTGCGGAAGGCGGCACTTATTATGCGTGGTCTCCTTCGGAAAATGTTAGTGATGCTGCCGTTTCAGATCCCTTTGTTTTTCCGAAAATTCCAACAACGTATTATGTGATAGTATCCGATGAGTGTTCTTCAGACACTGTTATAGTAAATGTAAATGTTTTGGCAGCTCCAAATATAGAAGTTGGGGTTGATACTATAGTTTATTCCGGACATCCGGTGCAGATGTGGGCAATTGGCGCTACTAATTATTTATGGGAACCTCCTTTGGGATTAACTGATCCTGCAATTGCAGAACCTGTAGCAATGCCTCCTTCAACTGTACAATATATTGTTACCGGAACCGATAAAGCCGGATGCACTGCAACAGATACTGCATTGGTTTATATTATTCCGAGCTGTTTTCATTTTATAGAAATAAATGCCTTTTCACCCAATGGTGACGGGGTAAATGATAATTTCAGACTCATTACTACAGGTGATGATGAACTTGTAAGTATGGAAATTTTTAACCGTTGGGGACAAAGAATTTACGAAACAAATAACCTTGTTTCCGGGTGGGATGGCACTGATGAAAGTGGCAAACCACAGGAGATCGGAACCTATATTTACAAGATATGGACAAAATGTGACGAAATTTTACAATCTTTGAGCGGAAACGTTACCCTTTTGAGATAATCATTATTATTCCTAATTTTATAATTCATAACAAACACTAAATGAAATATTTAAAATTACTCCTCCTCAGCTCCATGATCGGTTTGGCTCAACAATCAAAAGCATCACATATTATCGGTGGTGAAATTGCCTATGCCTGTATTGGACCTAACCAATATTTGGTTACTCTGATATTGTATCGCGATTGCACGAGCTTTACCCCATTTGATAATCCGGCATATATGTCGATCTACACACAGGACAATATTTTTGTTGACAATTTCACCTTGTCATCACCAATTATTACAGATGTGCCTGCAGAATCGGATAATCCTTGTCTCGACGCACCCGATGATGTATGTGTTGAACAGGCAATTTATACTGCAATAGTTACAGTTCCGGATGGTGATGAAGGATATATTTTAGTATATCAACGCTGCTGCAGAAATGCAGGTATTGTAAATATTGAAACTCCTGATGATGTTGGGGCAACCTACACACAGGAAATTCCACCTGCAGCAGATGCAGAATGTAATATCTCTCCGATATTTAATGATTTTCCGCCTACTGTTATTTGTGTGAGCGATCCGATAGTTTTCGATCATTCGGCAACTGATCTCGACGGAGATTCACTTGCATATGAATTTTATTGGCCATATCAGGGTGCCGGCCCTTTCGATCCTGCTCCTACTATTGCCTCCCCTCCTCCTTATGATGGCGTTGTTTGGGTGGGTGGATATGATGAAGATTATCCCGTAGATGCACTGCCTGTATTTGTTATAAATACGGAAACAGGTGTGCTCACAGGAACTGCAAGTGCCGAAGGACGTTATGTTGTTGGTGTTGTATGTAAAGAATACCGCGACGGTGTTTGGCTCGGCGATCATATTCGCGATTTCCAGTTTAACGTTGTGGAATGTTCTCCTACAGTTGTTGCTCAAATGACTATTGAAGATATTATTTTTGATGATGTTGACCCTGTTGATGAATATTTGAATTGTACCGATTTTACCGTGTTTTTCGATAATTTCAGTATTGGTGGAACAGAGTATTTTTGGGATTTTGGTGATGGTTTTACTTCCGCTGAAATTGACCCTACACATACTTATGCCGATACCGGAACCTATTATGTAATGTTAATCGCGAATCCCGGGTTTGTTTGTGCTGATACAGCAATCGGAATAATTAAATTATACAATACCCTGGTAGCAGAATATGATTATTCCGCAGGTTGTTCCGGCACACCTGTTATATTTACCGATCTTTCCAATTCAACGGAAGCAGGTACAATCGATAGCTGGACCTGGAATTTTGCAGATGGATTTTCCTCTACAGAACAAAATCCGGAACATGAATATGCCGATGGCGGAACTTATACGGTATTGCTTACCGTAACAACTGATAAAGGTTGTGAGTCCATTATCTCCTACGATATTTTAGTAGAACCCGGCCCTGATGTCGATTTTGAATTTGATGATGTTTGTCAAAACGAACCCGCCGTTTTTAACAACCTTACAACTATTACTACGGGATCCATAAGCAGTTATTTTTGGGATTTTGGTGATGGCCAAACCAGCACCGAGGATGAACCTTCCCATTTTTATGATGCTCCCGGAACTTTTACTGTAACACTTATCGCTTTTTCATCAAACGGTTGCTCCGATACCCTCACAGCAGATATTTATATCGGCGAATTGCCATTTGCTGATGCAGGTCCTGATCAAACAGTGGAGTATCTTGCAACATTTACTTTAGATGGAACCGGTGTTGGAACATTCCTTTGGTTTCCACAAAATCCAATTATTATTCCGGCTAATATCAGCAGTTTAACTATTGCTGATCCTACTGTTGAATTAGCAGAAACTACTACTTTTCTATTAACGGTAACAAGTCCTGATGGATGTTCTGAAACAGATACAGTCACCATATTTGTTAATCAAATTACCATTGTGGAAGTGCCAAGCGCATTTTCCCCGAATGGAGATGGCATAAACGATGAAATATTTGTTTTAAATCACGAAGTGGGTGAATTATTGGAATATACTATATTTAATCGTTGGGGACAGATCATATTTTCAACACAGGATATTAATGGCGGATGGGATGGCTCTATTGAAGGCACAGAAGCCGAAATGGGAACCTATGTTTATCTCGTGCGCGCAATTGGTTTAGGCGGTGAGTTTTTCCAACGTCAGGGAAATATCACTTTAGTGAGATAATATTTAATACTATTCATAAACGAATAAGTAGCTTTGCACTGAATTTATTTCAGGATGAAAAAGCTACTTATTTTTTTTGTGATAATCACAGCATTTATAAGTTATAATTGCTCAAAAGATGCACCTGCCGAAAATACAGAGATGGTAAAATTACCGGAATTACCGGGAAAGGCAGTATATGTAAAATCGTGCAGATTATGTCATGGCAACGATGGTAATTTGGGATTAAGCGGATCTGCAAATTTGAAAATATCCATGCTTAATGTTGAACAAATAAAAGCAGTGGTAATAGAAGGAAGAAAAGGAATGCCCTCCTGGAAAGGTCAGCTTACTCCGGCAGAAATTCAACAGGTTGCCGAGTATGTAATTACGCTGAAAAATAAATAATTATTTGAACCCGCCTCAGGTATATCATATTATAGGAACAATGTCGGGAAGTTCGCTTGACGGATTAGATATGGTATATTGTGAAATGCATTCCGGATTAGCATTTTCATATAAAGTTTTAGCATCTTTCACCGCTCCTTATAATAAAGAAGTTCAAAAATATCTCACAAATATGGAAGTAAGTATATTAAAGGATTATACAAACGAACATATTTATTTTGATACTATTTCAGCTGAAATGATTAAAACATTTGTGGAGGATAATGAAATTACTAAACTCGATCTCATCGCTTCTCACGGGCATACTATTTTTCATTTCCCTGAAAAAAATATTACCCTTCAACTCGGGAATGGGGAAAAAATTGCTGAGGTAATGTCATGTCCGGTAATTTGTAATTTCAGACAGGCTGACGTGGATGCCGGAGGGCAGGGTGCGCCGATGGTTCCAATTGCTGATGAATTATTTTTCCACGATTATACGGCATGTTTAAATATTGGAGGTATAACTAATATTTCTTTTTTAGAAAATGGAAAAAGAATTGGATTTGATATTTGTGCTGCAAACCAGTTGCTGAATTTTTGTGCCAATCAAATAGGATTGGAATATGATGATGGAGGAAGTATGGCAAGAACAGGAAAAATAAATGAAAAGCTGTTGAATGAATTAAATGTTTTTGATTTTTTTAATCTCCCTTACCCAAGATCTATGGATAATAATTTTATCAGAGATCATTTTATTCCCATATTGTCGGAATCCAAAATTCATGCTTCCGATAAACTTGCAACAACTACGGAACACATTGCATATCAGATCTCCCGTATCATAAACAGGCAAATTAAAAATAGAAATATCCCAAAGAATATTTATTCCTTATTAGTAACCGGTGGAGGTGCTTATAATTCTTTTTTGGTGAGGAGGATAGAGCAATTATGTGGTATTAAAATTTCCTTGCCCGTTAATACACTGATTCAATTTAAGGAAGCCATTGCAATGTGTTTGATGGGTATGTTGAGATTGGAGAACAAACCTAATTTTTTACCTTCCGTTACAGGAGCAAGAATTGCTGTGAGTGGTGGAGATATTGTAAATTTAAATTGATGAAAATAATAAATCCCCTAAAAAAATTATGATACTGGTTACAGGTGCAAACGGTCTTGTAGGATCTTACCTCTGCAGATATTTAATATGGAAGGGAGAAAAATTACGTGCGATTAAAAGACCGGAAAGCAACATACGTTTATTGGAAGATATTGCCGATAAAATAGAATGGGTGAATGGAGATATTTTAGATGTTTTCAGTTTGGAAGAAGCATTTGTTGGAATTGATAAAATTTATCACTGCGCGGCAATTATTTCCTATTCAAAAAGTAATAAGGACCTTTTAATGCAGGTGAATGTGGAAGGTACCGCCAATGTGGTGAATATTGCTTTGGATATGGGCATAAAAAAACTCGTTTTTATAAGTTCCATTGCAGCTTTAGGTAAAACAGGAAAAGATAATGAGGTTGTTACCGAACAAACACCTTGGGAAAGAAAAAATCTTACTTCCGATTATTCTAAAAGTAAATTTTTAGCAGAACGGGAAGTTTGGAGAAGTATTGCAGAAGGCCTGAATGCCGTAATTGTAAATCCTTCCATTATTGTTGGGGCAGGAAACTGGAACAGTGGTTCCTGTAAATTATTTACAACCGTGCACAATGGTTTCAAATATTATACAGAAGGAAAAACGGGTTATGTAGATGTGCGCGATGTTGTAAAAATTGTATACACCTTAATGGAAAGTGATATCACCAACGAACGATTTATTTTAAATAGTGAAAATGTTTCCTATCGCGATTTTTTAACAACAATTGCAAAAGAGCTCAACGTAAAAGGACCGACAGTTAAAGCCGGAAAATTTTTATCTTCTCTGGCATGGAGAACCGAATGGTTTAAATCGCTTTTTAATGGAGCCGAACCTTCGGTTACAAAACAAACCGCGATGATCGCCAATAAAAAAGTGAATTATGAAAACAGGAAGGTAGTGGAACAATTGCTATATCAATTTATACCGGTAGAAAAAGCAATAGCTGATGCAGCAACAAGTTTTAAATCGGAATTAAAGACCGGAAAATTTAATCCCTTAAAGTTTATGGAATGAATAATTTTCAACACGTAATTTTTGATCTCGACAATACACTTTGGGACTTCAACGGAAACTCAAAACGTATTCTTGCAGAAATATATACACAATTTGAATTGGAGAAAAAAGGAATAAGGGATTTCGAAAAATTTCATACACAATATAAATTTCGCAACGAATATCTGTGGCAGGATTATGCATTTGGAAAAGTTTCACGTGAGGAAGTGCGGCTGAATCGATTTTTTATAACTCTGAATGATTTTGGCGTAAACTCTTACAAACTCGCAAGTGATGCTGCCGATCATTATGTTTTGCATACACGAAATCAAAAAGATCTGCTTCCTAATGCATTGGAAATGTTGGATTATTTAAAAACAAAATATCAACTGCATATTATCACCAATGGATTTGAAGAAGTGCAATTTTTTAAACTAAACAATACCGGATTAATGCAATATTTTTCAGCAGTGGTAACAGCAGAAAGTGCGCAGGCATTAAAACCCGATAAAAAAATATTTGACCACGCCGTTCAATTAATAAATACAAAACCGGAACACTGTCTCTACATTGGCGATTCCCCCGACGCCGACGGCCTCGGATCCTTAAATGCCGGTATGCATTTCATCTGGTTCAACCCTGAAAATAAAACGAACCAAAATAATTTTAAGATGGTGAACGGGCTTATGGAGTTGGTGGGGATGTTGTGAAGCGGGAAGGCAGGAAGGCGTGAATCGTGAGTCCGGTCATAGATTGCCGGATAGTTTTACTCCGAACAAATGATCGTGAGGCGTGAGCCGTGAGTCCGATCATTGTTTACCGAATAGTTTTACTCCTGACCAATGACTCCTGAACCCTGGCCCCTAACCCCCAACTTTTGCCCATTATAACCTAACTTGCGCCCACATGCCCAAATTATCAGAGATACAGGCTCCAATAGCATCAGAATTGAAGGTTTTTGAGGAAAAATTCAAACTTTCGATGAAGAGCAATGTGGCGTTGCTCGACAGGGTGATGTATTATATTGTTAAACGCAAGGGCAAACAGATGCGTCCGATGTTTGTGTTGCTTAGTGCAAAATTATGTGGTGGGATAGGAGAAACTTCTTACACCGCTGCTTCCATGATCGAATTATTGCACACAGCAACCTTAGTGCATGATGATGTTGTGGATGATGCTTATGAACGTCGGGGATTTTTTTCGATAAATGCTTTATGGAAGAATAAAATAGCTGTTCTTATTGGTGATTATTTATTAGCAAAGGGATTATTGTTGTCGTTGGATAATAATGCACATCGTTTATTAAAAATTACCAGCAATGCAGTTAAAGAAATGAGCGAAGGGGAATTACTGCAAATTGAAAAAGCGAGGAGACTTGATATTAAGGAGGATATTTATTTTGATATTATCCGCAAAAAAACGGCTTCCTTAATTGCGAGTGCGTGCAGTGCCGGCGCCGCTTCCTCAACGCAGGATGAAAACATCATAGAATTAATGCGTTCCTTCGGAGAAAAAATCGGAATTGCATTTCAAATAAAAGATGATCTGTTGGATTATGGAGATGATGATATCGGAAAACCGACCGGTATAGATATAAAAGAAAGAAAATTAACACTTCCTGTAATTTATACTTTATTAAATGCATCGCGAAGCGACAGACGCAACCTTATTTACATTATTAAAAATGAAAATAAGAACAAAGAAAAAGTGGATTATGTGATTGACTTTGTAAAAGGTTCGGGTGGAATTGAATACGCAGAAAAGAAAATGTTTGAATATCAAAAAGAAGCATTTGATCTGCTCAATACTTTCCCCGAAAGTGAGAGTAAAAATTCGTTGAAACAACTCGTTTTGTTTACTACGGAGAGAAAGAAGTAGGGAGGGGAAGGGGTTGAAGGGGTTGGGAAGGTTTATAAGGTTGAAGGGGTTGAAATTGTTTATGACTGGGGATAAACTAATTTTACAAACTGATCAAAGGCCACCCGTTAGACTTCAAAATATTAAAACACTTCATAACTCTAAAATGCTCGAACTTAAATCATACTTCAATGCTATTTCAACATTAACCGAGGACACTTGGAACGATATTTTTCCATTTTTCAGGGAAGAATTTCTGTCGAAAAATGAATATTTTATTAGGGAGAATGAAATTGCCCGTAAAATTGCATTTTTGAAATCGGGTGTCGTTAGGGCTTATTTTATCAATAATGAAGGTAAAGAGTATAATAAACAATTCTTTGTTGGGCAGAGTATCATAGGCGCATATTCATCATTATTGACAGCCCAAAAAAATCTTATTGCACAGCATGCATTGAGAGTGTAAATTAAACTGTGTCAAGATTCAAAAAAAATATATTTCACAAATACTTCCGAAATATCAGCCTATAACATCAAATACGGC
>CAZXBG010000055.1:0-22449 GCA_964638865.1 uncultured Chitinophagales bacterium
TTTATTTAATAGGAGTGAAGACACTGCCTTTGCATTTCCTTGGTGCCTTTGCATTTCCTGGGTGCTTTTGCATTCCTTTGATGGCTTTGCATTCCCTTATTATCACAAAAAAAGCCCTTCCGAAAATCCGGAAGGGCTTTTTTGTATTTCTTTATTTTATTTATTCATAATTTCTTCTGCATTTTTATCATGATCTGATTTTTTATACATATCAACCGCAACTGCTGAAGCAACAAATACAGAAGAATATGTTCCAAATGCAATACCTACAAATAATGCAAAGGCAAATCCCTGAATATTTTCATTGCCGAAAATTAATAACACCAGGATGGATAATAGGGTAGTGAATGAAGTGATCATTGTTCTGCTCAGTGTCTGATTAATTGCAGAATTAAATATTTGCGGAATAGTGCCGGATTTACTTTCCCGTAAATATTCACGTATCCTGTCAAATACAACCACCGTATCGTTAATGGAATATCCAATTACTGCAAGTATAGCAGCAATAAAAGTTTCATTTATTTCCAACGAGAAAGGCATTATATTTTTAAGGATGGAAAACATTGCAAGTACCATAAACGCATCGTGCAATAATGCGAGTAAAGCACCAACACCAAATTGCCATTTGCGGAACCGTATTACGATATAAATAAATATCGCCCCCAATGCAAGCAGGATCGCTTTTATTGCCGATTGCTGAATATCATCTGCAATAGTAGGTTCCACCTTCATCTGACTTTCTTTAAAAGTGGAGTCCCATGTTTCATAATCAACATTGGTATATAATCCTGATAATTGTTTATATAATTCACGACTCACCAAACTATCTGTTGAAGGATCCGGATTATCTATCATATACCCTGTGGTAATCTTTAATTTATCGCTGCTGCTGAATGTTTTAACCTGAATTCCGGGGTCAAAATCCGACAACTCATTTCGGACTTTATCAGCATCTATAGCCTGTTCAAATCGTACTGTATAACTTCTTCCGCCTTTAAAGTCGACACCAAAATTCCAACCTGAAGTAAACATTACAATTAATCCAATTATGGTAATTGTTCCTGAGAAAATATATCCTTTGCGACGATTACCCATAAAATTGTAATTCAAATTTTTAAAGGCATTTTTCGTGAAGTTTGTGAAATATTTAATCGGTTTGCCTTTTTTCACCATCCAGTCTAAAATTAAACGGCTGATTAAAATTGAGCAGAACATAGAAGAAATAATACCAATCATTAAAACAACTGCAAATCCTTTTACCGGACCTGTTCCGAAGTTTACAAGAATGATGGCTATAATAAGGGTTGTTAAATTGGAGTCAATAATAGCCGAATATGATCCGTTATACCCATCGGAAATTGCTTTGATCATACTTTTACCTTTGGCGAGTTCTTCTCGAATACGTTCGTAAATAATGACGTTTGCATCTACTGCCATACCCATTGTAAGTACCAAACCTGCAATACCCGGAAGTGTTAATGTAGCACCAATGGATGCTAATACTCCAAATATAAAGAAGATATTGGCAAATAAGGCAAGGTCGGCTACCATACCGGCTGTGGAGTAATAAAATATCATGAAAACAATAACCAAAATCAAACCAATGAGTAGAGAAATAATACCAATTTGTATCGCCTCAGCTCCAAGAGATGGACCAACAATATCTTCCTGCACAATTCTGGAAGGAACTGGTAATTTTCCAACTTCCAGAATGTTAGATAAGTCAATTGCTTCTTCTGTGGTAAAATCTCCTGAAATTTGTGAACGTCCGCCGGGGATAGGTTCATTTACCTGCGGGGCAGAATAAACTCTGTTATCAAGCGTAATTGCTATGAACTGCCCAACATTTTCTGTTGTAATATCCTTCCATTTTCTGGCACCATCCGGTTTCATAGTCATGCTGATCTGTATCTTACCGCTCATAGGATCTCTGTCAGGAGCTGCACTTTTAACTACTGCACCATCCAATAATGGTTGGTCGCTGTCGGGGTCCGATTTAATTGCATAAAGATCATATGCATTTGTTGTTTCATTGGGTTTCGACGATAACATGAAAATAATATTCGGAGGAAATTGCGCCAATACTTCTTCTGTTTTTAGATATTTCATTAGTTGGAAAGTATCCGTTTCTAATACGGTTCCAATTATTGGTGAACGTTCATCTTGTGCTAATGTTAGTATATCTACGAGCGGTCCTGCCGTTTCATCTGTATTTTCTATTACTGGTTCATCAGCTAATAATGTGTCATCGGTAGCAATATCGGGGCTATCAATTAAAGGATCCGTTTCAACAACAGCCGGCGAATCTATAACAGGAATAGTTGCTGAGGCAGTGTCGCCACCTTCCTCAATTGACATTAAAACATTATTGGCCTGGTTAATTCCACCACCAATTTCACCATAAGACCAAATAAGCCAAAACTGCAAATTCGCAGTGGATTGCAATAATTCTCTGGCGCGTTTAGGATTATCAACACCCGGTAATTCAACCATTATTCTACCGGTACTTTTTTGAAGTGTAACATAAGGCTGTGATACTCCAAATCTGTCGATACGCTCTTTTAATTTAGTGTAAGTGGACTCAACTCCTTCATCTGCAGTTGATTTTAACCAACTGATCACTTCTGAATTTGAAGAAGTTCTAGGCAATTCATCAACATTTGCAGTATTGCTGAACAATGTGATCAATTGCGCATTCTGATCAGCCTGCAGGTAATATTCACCGAAAAGATCAATAAGATCTCCTTCTCCTTTTATTTCATCAGCGCGAGCCCTGTCTAATGCTGCTATAAATTTTATGTCTTTTGGATTACTCGCTAATTGTTTAATAAGGTCATATTTTGAAACCTCTAAAACAACGCTCATACCTCCCTGAAGATCGAGTCCCAGATTTAGGGCTCTCTTTTTTACCTCTTCGTAACTGTATTTTGCAATACCGATATTATATACAGTTTTATCAGCATTTTGAGAAAAGTATTCACTCTTCTTGTCCGACATTGCAAATTTGCGTTCTTCACCGGTAAGTGATTGATCTATGCCTTGCTCAGCATAGTTTTCAGCTTTTTTTCCTTCACGGTTTGCTACCCAAGTAAATGATAATTGGTATAAACATACCAATAACATTGCACCAAAAAAGAACTGAACGAGACCTTTTGACTGCATATAGATTTTGTGTTAGTGTTTGATTTTAATAATTTTATGAACCGTTTTCAAAAGAGGTGCAAATATAGGTGGAAGGATTGAAGTTTCGAAGATTTGTTATCCTTTTTAACGAATATAAGCTCTGCAAATACCCGAAAACCTAAAATTTATAGTCAAATGAACAATATTGGTCTGTGAAAAGCTAAAATCAGGTTAACCGGAAAAAAAATGCCACCGTAAAGCGGTGGCATTTTTTTTAGTTGAAAAGTGATTTATTCCGCTTTAATTAATTCCAGTGTTCCAATGATATTTTGCTGTTTTAATAAGTTGATATGGTAAACTCCGGCAGGTAAATTTTTGCCAAAATTATATGTTGTTTGATCGCCTGTTACCGTTACAGTTTCTATAACTCTTCCTGTAATATCAGTAATTGTAAGCAAATCGGCAACGGAAATTCCATCAACAGTAATTGTTGCAGAATTCATAAATGGATTTGGATATGCAGAAATCAAATTGCTTAAACTTTCCTCTTCAATTGCATTGCACAATTCCGCAGTTACATAATTAGTAACTTCCGATTCATCAGAGCCTAAAACATTTGAAGCAACCAGCGTAACAGCATAAGTTCCCGGAGTGGAATACAGAACCGTTGGGTTTTGTTCGGTGGAAGAAGCAGGTGTTCCTCCAACAAAGGTCCATGACCAGGAAGCAGCGCCAACTGAATTATCATCAAAAATCACGGTAAGTGGCGCACAGCCCGATGTTACATCAGAACTAAAAGCAGCAGTTGGAGCAGAGGTAATATCATCAACAATAAAAAATTTATCTAAACCGGCCTCTACTAAATGTCCGGTAGCCGATTGATCAGCAGTTCTGAAACGAACAGTCATATTTGCAGTTATGTCTATATAATCTGCCATCTGAATATCTACCGGAATCCATTCACTCATATCGGTTGATGTTCCATTAATGGCATCAACTAAAACATCTTCAATTCCATTATTTATGAAAACCTTTAAGGTATCGTTTGGAGTTCCTGCTCCACCTCCATTAAAAAACCAACGGGAGTAGGTAAGTTTTGGATTGATATAAACACTTAAGTCCATTATGGGTGAGGTTAAAAATGCAGTTCCATCATCTACATCATCTCCGCCGGTACCACCAAATTCATCATTTCCGGTAATATATGCCTCATCGCCAAAATCGGCTACAACATCAAGTTCAGGATTCGACTGAAAAGGGCCTGATTCCGTTCCGAAAGGTTCATCCTTTTCCCAAATACCGACGTCGGAAGTTCCGGAAATGGTCCAGTCATTTTGGAAAATAAAATCGTCGTAAATACCCCGTGCTAACACCATGGAATATACGCCTCCGGGAAGCACATCAATATCAACAGCATCGGTAACATGTTCCCAATGTCCTGCATAAAAGGTATAAGTATCTTCATAAACGGAAGGAAGTGTATAATTTCCTGATCCGTCTGTTACAGTTTGGAAAGAATAAACAGCATTTTTGAATAATACATCAGCATTTGCAATACCTGCACCGGAAATTTCATCTGTTATTTGTCCGCTTATTGCAAAAGTAATGAGGGGGTCGAGTTCTGCATTAACTGTTGTAACAACACCATTATTTAAACTTACTGCTGGGATGGTAAGATCAGAATATCCAATTTTAGTAAATGTGATATCATATAACCCTGATTCAAAAATACCGGAGTGATAATCACCGGTTAAATTCGTTGTAGCATCAATTACTCCAATAGCTGTGAAACTTACTTCCGCTCCAAATATTGGAGCACCGGTTTCAATATCCGTAACTACACCTTCCAAATAACAGGCAGATACATAAGTTGGTCCGAGCACAAATAAACCCTCTTCCATATCGCTTGCAATAATATTTCCTGAAGGCAAGTAGGGCCAAGATCCCCAGCAACCGTTAAATCCGTCACCGGAAAGTGGAGAGGTATCATAATTTCCTGTTTTGATCATATTATCAGGATAATGAGCATCTGTGATTACAACACCATCGCGATAATAGGCAGTTACAAGAAAATCACCTATTGCCATTGTATTATGCGGAATAGAATTTGTTCCAGGATTTGCTCTGAATTGCCCTAACTCTTGAATATCACTGAGATCAGAAACATTATAAGACCCTATAGGAGCATTAGTAACTTCATCTGTTGAAAAAAGATATTTGTTATCGTCCGTCAACCAAACGTTATGCGTAAATTCGTAAGGAGTTGTTTGAGTAGCCATTAACTCCGGAGAAGTTTTATCCGTAATATCCCATACAGAGAATTGTCCTTCATAAATATTACCTGCCCAAAGCGTATCGCCTCTTACAAAACCATCGTGTATGTACCAGTCATCCACTTCACCAAGATATGTTGGATTCATCGGATCGCCGGTTGCATCGAACATCTGGTCTCCTCCATTTCCAATATTGGAGCCGAAGATATGTACAACACCATTCTCATCTGCAAATACGGTATGGCCTGTTTCAATGCCAATACCACAATCAGTATAATTAAAGTCAATTGTTGCCGGAAGTCCTGAAAGATCAATACACAATAAGCCACCACCATTTTCGGTAACTACATATGCATAATTATTCCAGGTGCGCACTTCACGCCAAATACTATTGTTTCCATCAACAAATTGAACTTCATTTGGAGTTGTTGGATCGGTAATATCCACTATCGAAGTTCCGTCGTAAGTGCCTACTATTGCATATTCTTTGCCTGTGCCACTTGCCCAACCTGTGAGGTTGGAGAGTTGATCACCATATTCAAGATGACCAAGTAATTCTACATTTAACTGTGCTTTAACCTGAAAACCAAGGGATAAAAACAGTACTGTAAGAGGAGTAAAAATTTTAAGTTTCATTTAGAATGTTTTATTGTAGTTCAAAGGTAATTAAATTTTATTGGGGCTAACTTTACAAGTATCAATAAATAAGCTGGAAACTGGTAATTAACAATAATTAAAGTTTTATTGCTTTAAAATGACGAAATCAGACCTGTAATTGATTTTATAGCTCCTCTAGATATTGTTTCATTGGATTCCAGTAAAAATCTATCCAACCCTTGGAGAGCGCATCATATTGATTGGGTGGAACATTGGTTTGCGTGAATTCCAATTGTGTTTTGTTGTTTTTTAATACCGAAAAAGAAAAGGTTACAATAGTAAAATGGCCTTCTGGCAAGTCGCTACACCACCATTCCTGCACTATCTTTTTTCCCTTTTCGAGTTCGAGATTTTTTCCGGAGATATAACCATCCCAAGCTGAAAATTTTCCCCCAACACGATTGGAAATTTTGGCTTCTGCACCGGTAAATGCCTCCTGTTTTTTTTTCTGCATAAGGAGGTTATACACTTCCATTGAAGTTGCTTTAAATTGAATTTTTTGTTTTATGGGTTTGGATTTCATGGTTTATTAGTTTAAATATTAATTTGTGAAATTAAAATTAAATATACCTGATGAATTTAAATATTAATTATTGGGAAAAAACACTACTTTTATATGGCTTAATTTATCTGGAGGATTGCCTTAAAAGTTAAATTAAGCCAATCGTTCTTGAACTCTTTATGGTCAAAAATAGCTAAGAATTTTTTAAAAACCCACTTTAATATCGGCTCTAAATATGGAAGAATTTCTTTTAAGACATAAAACATCAGGCAATGTTGCTTTGAGGGTAGCTGAATTTGACAAACGAAATCCATTTGAGGGTGCCACAAGGTCAGACCTATATTCCTGTATTTTGGTAACTAATGGAAAGGGTGAAAACAATTCAGATACTATTAGGTATAATTTTGATGCTGTACAGGCTTTTTTTTATACGCCATTTCAATTACATTCCTTTAATCCTGAAGCCGAATTTTCAGCGATTGTTTTGCAATTTCATTCCGATTTATTTTGTTTAGAAAAGCATGCAAAGGAGGTGGGCTGTAACGGTGTTTTGTTTAATAATGTTTATGGAACACCTTTTATGAATATTTCTGATATTGAATTATCGGAACTTGAAAAAGTAATTGATGAAATTAAACTTGAAATGGTAAAAACCAATATCGCTTCCTATGAAGTTATAGTATCCTATCTTAAGATTTTTTTAATTAATGCAGTAAGATTTAAATTACATAAATCGAATAAGAAAACTGGTACAGTTAATAATAATTCAAATGGGTTATTTTTCACTTTTGAAGAAGCACTTGAAATGCACTTCAAAGATATTCATAATGCGAGTAAATATGCTAATTTACTCAATGTTTCAGTTAAAACATTGAACAATAGTGTACAAAGTGAAAATAAAAAAACAGTTACACAAACGATCCATGAACGTTTAATTACTGAGGCAAAACGCGAATTGTATCTTACCCAAAAAAGCATTAAGGAAATTTCTTTTGAACTGGGATTTTCTGATGTGCAATATTTCTGTAGATTGTTTAAAAAGAAAACCTCTTTATCGCCAACTTCTTACAGGAATCAATTAGGCTTATTCCGTTAAATTTTTATTGTAAGGGTAAGTGATATAAATCTAATTGTCACGTAAATGTAAAAATTGCAAGTGGGCATTTTTGTGCAATCATTTTGCCGATTTGTCCAATAGGCTACATTAAACATAAATTATCTTTGAAATTAAATTATTTACTTAAAATAAACTTAAAGTTATGAAGAAAAATTTCGTTGTTATTTTATTAGGATTTTTATCAACCACTACCATGATATCATGTTCTGAAGATGCTCCGACTACAATTACAATTGATTCAAGCCAGCCTCAGGGTGCATTCACGGCTAACGTTAACGGAACATTTGTAGATCAAAATGCAGCAGGATCTGTTGGTACAGTTGAGTTGGGTTTGGATGAAGATGGCACACAGTTCTTAAAATTTGATTCTGATTTTTCAACGGGATTGGCAACAGGAACTGTAACAGTGTATTTTTCAACATCGATGGATTATGTAGCTGATCCGGGCCTCGGCAATCCTGATTTAAGGTTATTGGGAGCTGTTCAGGATACTGGGGAAATGTATTTTAAAGTTGACCCTGTTTTAGAAGCTCAATTTACACATGTTATTTTGTGGTGTGCAACAGCAAATATTCCTTTTGGATACGCTGAATTGAATTAAATGATAACGTTTCATTTTACCTATCATCAGCGCAGTAGGCGCTGATGATTTTCTTTTGTAATTAATGATATTAAAATATTTTATAACAGCAATTTTTGTTTTTGGTTTTGGGGGCAAAATATCATTTGCTCAAACCGGATGGGTGCTTGATAAACATGAATTGTATGCAAATATTTCAACACAATATTTTGCTTCTGATAATTTTTATAATGCTCTGGGAGTTTCAATACAAACAACACCTTTTAAACAAATAGGAACTTATTTTTATGGAGAGTTTGGAATATCAGAAGTATTTACAGTAATCGCAGATTTTCCATTTTTAAAAATACAAGGGTTTGAAACAACAAATTTTGTTGGGGGTATTGGCGATTTGACGATCGGATTAAAATATGGAATTACCAAAGGTAAAACGCCTGTTGCAATCACACTGGCTCCCGAAATTCCAATAGGAAATTCAAATTTATATGCAATAAATAAATTAAATTCTTTCGAATCAATAAATCTTCCAACCGGTGATGGTGAATTTAATTTGCATAACAAATTAGCTGTTTCCCATTCTTTTTATCCTAAACAATTTTACATATCTGCTTTCGGCGATTATAATTTAAGAACAAATTACGGTGATTTGCAATTTCGCGATCAGATTATAACCGGAATTGAGGCTGGGTATTCCTATAAAGGGGCATGGCTGATTTATAAAGCCGGAGCGCAAATTACGATAGGAGCCCAGAAAGGAATTACTGAATTTGCTAGAGGAGAAGGTACTGATTATTCTTACCATCAAATTGAAATTTCGTTCCCTTTAAGCAAAACATTATTCATAGGTGCAAGAGCTACTTTTCAGGCAGATTTTCCGGTTGAATTAAGTAATATTTATGTAGCCCCGGCTTTTGGTTTGTCTTTTTCTTATAAAGGGTTGTTGAAAAAACGTGTTGACTAGTTTTAACTGGTGTTTTTCGAAGATGGTTTGTTTTGCGTAAATAATCATTTAATCTAACTGAGGAAACACTTTTACTCAAGTCTTTTGAATTTCACTTCTTTCGTTTTATTATATGAATATATTAAGATAATTTCACAAAAATTAAGACTCCTTGTGATCTTTTAGTAATAGTTTTGTTAAAAATAAGAACGATGACTATAAAATTACCATTGGTTTTTATGTTGATCATGGCAATAATGATCGGACAGGTGGTTGGGCAGCTATCTCAACCGCCAAGTGGCGACAACCAAAAATCGAGTGTAACACAATATATGGGTTTAGTTGATATAACGATCGACTATTCTTCCCCTGATGTACACGGACCTAATGGCGAAGACAGGAGCGGGCATATATGGGGTGAGCTGGTGGCTTATGGCATGTCGAATCAACAATTTGGTTTGTCAACAGATGCGAATCCCTCACCATGGCGTGGAGGGGCGAATGAAAATACAACGATAGCATTTTCGCATGACATTCTTGTGGAAGGAAAGAAATTAAAAGCCGGCATTTATGGGATGCATTTTATTCCCGGAAAAGAGGAGTGGACGGTAATATTTTCATCAAATTCTACTGCTTGGGGGAGTTTTTTTTATGAGCAGAAAGATGATGTTTTGCGTGTATCTGTTAAACCTGAAAAAAATAATTATCACGAATGGCTCAATTATGAATTTATCGACCGGCAGCCATCAAGTTGCATTGTTGCATTGGAATGGGAAAATTTAAAAGTTCCAATAAAGTTCGCGGTGGAAGATATAGTTGAATTATACATTAATGCCATGCGCAATCAATTGCAGGGTGAAACAGGATTTGATTATGTGCCTTGGGTGAATGCAGCAAATTATTGTGTTGAAAATAACAGGAATCTCAACGAAGCTTTGATATGGGCAAATTATGCAATGGAAGAACCCTTTTTTGGGAGGAAGAATTTTACCAGTTACTCGTGTAAGGCAAGCGTTTTAAGAGCATTGGGAAAAGTTGCCCAAAGCGATAGTATTATGTTGGTTGCAATAAATGATCCCGCAGCATCCATGTTGGATATTCATTATTATGCAAGAGGTTTGCAGGCACAAAAAAGAAATAAGGAAGCATTGGAAATATTTATGGTGAACTATAAAAAATATCCGAAGGCCTACGTTACAAACCTTGGATTGGCAAGAGGATATTCTGCAAATGGAGATTATACCAATGCACTGAAATATGCTAAATCAGGGTTGACATTAAATCCGGATCCTCAGGTTAAACAAACTTTAGAAGATGCCATAAAAAAATTGGAATTAAAACAGGATTTTAATTAAATAAAGAAAAAAAATAAAGTGCTATTTAATACAAAAGCCGTGAAATTTATTTCACGGCTTTTGTATTTTTAAACACGTAATATAATTAAAAGGTATTATTTATTTACCTGCTATTTTTAAATTCTGAAATGTTTGGTCTTTTAAAGAACTCAGCGCTTTTATATATGCTGAATCGCTGCTATTTACTACGATCCAATATGCTTCGAAATTAAACAGATCGCGGGCAATTACTGCTTTAATTACGGTAGCGAGTTTTTCTTCACATAAAGCAAAATCCGCTTCATCTTTTACAACACTGTCGGCTTCCGCATAAATAAAAAATTGTTGCCATAGTGATTCATTCATATCAAATTTATTATTGAATTCGTGTGCATTGGCATATTGATTCGAAAGTGTTTCTCTGTTGTTATTTACATAAGTGAGTGAAAATTGATTTACAATGCCCTTTCCTACAACTTGTGCATAATAATCAGTTGCCCACGTTGTATCTAATGGAATATATATATCGGGCATTATTCCTCCACCTCCATACACCACACGTTTTCCACTGGTGTAAAATGTGAGTGAATCAGGATAATGAAAGGTAGAATCTCCTAATAATTCCCCATCTCGGTAACGTTCACTCAATTCATCGTGATAAGCATCCAGCCCATCTTCATAGGATTTCTGAATACTTCTTCCTGACGGAGTAAAATATCTGGATACAGTAAGTCTCATCGCAGAGCCGTCGGGTAAATTAAATGATCGCTGTACCAACCCCTTCCCAAAACTTCTTCTTCCAATCACTAAAGCTCTATCCCAATCTTGTAATGCACCAGTTACAATTTCACTTGCTGATGCTGATCCTTCATCGATCAAAATAATCACTTTCCCTTGCAACATACTGCCGTTACCAACCGAATTGTCATCCTTACGCGGATATGCCTTTCCTTCCGTATAAACAATAAGTTTATTGGCAGGTAGAAATTCATTTGCCATATCAATAGCCGCATTCAAATATCCACCGCCATTTCCACGAAGATCAAGAATGAGGTCTTTCATACCCAAAAGGTGTAATTCGCTCAAGGCCAATTTAAATTCTTCTGTGGTAGTTGCTGCAAATTTGCTCACACGAATATATCCGGTCTCCGGTTCTGCCATATATTTGGCGTCTATGCTGTAAAGCGGGATAACATCTCTGGTGATTTTGAACTCTAGTCGCTTCTTAGCCCCTTTGCGATCGATATAAACGGTTACATCGGTTCCCTTTTTGCCGCGTAACCGATCCATTACACCTTTATTTGACATCCCAATACCGGCTACTTCCTCCTCGTTTATCTTAACAATCTTATCTCCGGCCATTAAACCCACCTTTTCGCTGGGTCCACCGGAAATCACTCCAACCACAAATATGGTATCGTTCAGTAAATTGAACTGAATACCCACGCCTTCAAAATTACCTTCCAAAGGTTCATTTGCTTCTTTGAGTTCTGCTTCGGTAAAATAAACCGAATGGGGGTCAAGTTTGGTCAATACTTCAACAATAGCGTCTTCTACCAGTTTGCCCGCATCTATATCATCCATATATCGATCGTCAACTATGGAGAGAAATCGTTCAAATTTTTCCAATGCTTCAGCCTCCGTCAATTCAGCAGGCTTTTCAGTAGTTACGATGGTTTGTTGTGCAAAAACAATTTGAGAACCGGTAACCACCAGTGCAAAAAGCAAGATTTTTATTTTATTCATAATTTAAGGGTGTTCTTTTGATATTTAAGTTCAAATTTAATTTGATTTTTTCTATTAACGATGAAAATGCCTAAATAGGTTCAATTTAACAAACCTTAACCTTAAAAGGGATTAGTATTAGGGCAAATTATATACACATCAATCCTGCCAAAAATTATTCTTTTCAAAATATTTAAAATTGATCAAACCCTTTTCACCTTATGACTCGCGAATATCCATTTTGGTGAATATTTACCCTTTTACTGTATAGGATTATTATTTTTTTGGATTTCCATATTTCACTTCCGTAATTTTGTTGCGGAATAAAAATCCACTTTCTATTTTGTTCAACTATCGCAAAAACAGTCATACACACGCGATTTATTACATGATCTCCTCTACATTTCTGTTTGCCCTAATGAATGTGATGGTAAAAATGCTGGAAGGAATTCCCTCTCACGAAATTGTATTATTCAGGTCAGTTATCACGTTTATAATCACATTTTATCTTTTGCGCCGCAACAATATTGCTCCTTTAGGGAAAAGCCATCGCTTAATAATGATTGGGAGAGGAGTTGCGGGTTCGATAGCATTGATGATCTTTTTTTATACAATTAAACATTTACCCCTTGCAACGGCTGTAACGGTTGGTTATTTATCACCCATATTCACCATCATTTTTGCCTCCCTTTTATTGCGGGAACACGTGAATTGGAAACAATGGTTATTTTTTGCCTTTTCGTTTACAGGTATTGTTTTTATTAACGGTATTGAATTAAATGGTGATACCACACTTGTGTTATTGGGTGTATTAGGAGCGGCGTGTTCTGGGCTTGCCTACAATGCATTGAGAAAAACAGCAGGATTTGTTGACCCACTTGTGGTTGTTTTTTATTTACCTCTAATAACTATTCCGGTGATAACGCCGTTTTGTGTGCAACATTGGGTAACACCGCATGGTTGGGAATGGTTGATATTATTAGGTGTTGGAGTTGTAACACAATTCGCTCAATTGAATATGACCAAAGCCTACCAAATGGAAAGAGCAGGTTCCATTGCGAATTGGGCATACCTGGGTGTTGTTTTCGCTTTGATTTTCGGATATTTTATTTTTGAAGAACGTTACGATGTGGTTGCAATATTTGGTATGCTGATTGTTGTTGCCGGAATTATATCAAATTTCCTTTACGTGAACAGAGTTACCTCAGCAAAAAGATTTAAAGCTTATTTCAGGGGATTTCCGGGATTGTGAATTTGAATAACGCCGGTGCTTTCAAATTTTACCTAAAGGAAACAACTTTATTGTTTAACAAAAATGCCGGTTACAGTTGAGCTACCATCAATAATTTCGGCGATGTAAGTGCCGGGAGCCAATGAAGAAGTATTGAGTGGTATTTGATTTACCCCTTTTTCAAGTTGCTGTTCAAAGCGGTTTAATAAAATTCCATCCGCTGAATAAATATTAATATGTCCTTCGCCATTAAAATTAGCGCTATAATAAAGTGTGATAGAATTTATGGAAGGATTTGGTGAAATTGATAAAGTATTATTTATTTCTGAAGTGAGGGAAATAACATTGGAGTATTCAAAATTATTATCCAGATCAAACATTTTTAATCTGTAGTAAGTTGTTTGGGCAACAGGGTATCTATCTAGAAATTGATAATTTAATTCTGAAGTTGAATTACCCGCTGCTGCTACAACTCCAATTTGTGAAAATTGATTTGCATCTGCAGAACTTTCTATACTAAAATAATTGCTGTTCTTTTCATTTGCTGTTATCCAATTTAATAAATTTCCCTCTAAAGTAACCTTTCCGGTAAACTTTAATAATTCTATAGGCAATAGTGCACCTGTGCCATCAACTATTCCATGTATTCTGTAAACAGAAGGAGGTATTGTAGCACTAATCCCGGCTATGGTGAAATTATTCGGACAAGTTTCATAACCAGGTACTAAAAATGGCGGGGGAGAAGTCATCACCAAGATATTATTTGGATATCCATCATTTGCAAAAAATCGCAAAGCACCTAACCATGTGGAAGCATAAAATGGACATTCCGCTTCTAAAATTGGACCCGGGTCAGAAATTATTGTATAATCATATGATCCTGCACTTCCCAAAGCATACCACTCCACTGATAATTGGCAATTTGTTGTAAGCTGATCTAAAATACCATCAGCCGGGGAAAAAGGATTGTCAAGAATAGTAGCACCAACAATACCCGGATTTGTGCCAATGTCGCAATACATTATCTTTCCTAAAAGATTAATTGTGCCGGGTTGCACATACCCTATAATATTTGAGGTAGTTGCAGAAGTTGTATTAATTTGAAATGGTTCTTCCCCATCTAAAAATGTTGATTGTATTCCTACAGGATAATAATAATTTGCTGTTCCCGAAACACCTCTTCTGAATTTTCCTTCTATATAATTATTTGCCCCACTGGTAGCATAGCCGGAAATAGATGCAACGGCATTATTAATTAAATATAATTCATAACTATACAAAGATCCATTGTTGCCATGGGAGATAATATCTGTCCTGATAATTCCATTGGATTCGAATTGAATAGTTCCTGCAGAATTTACACTTACATTAGCTTGAAGTGATACTAATTGCCCGGGCGCAGATTTATCAATTTTCAGATTATAAAACTGATTGGTTGTTGCAATAAGCCCGTTCATTGTTCCTCTTATTACCTGTGCCGATCCACCGGAAAACCTTTCCGTTCCATTGGAGATATAAGAGCCGGCAACAAGCGGATAATTTTCCCAATCGCCTGTTAATTCAATTTCTCCAACATCATTCTGCATTTCACCACCATTATTTGTGATAGCTCCATTCACATACAATGTTGGCATTCCACCTGCAATTCCATCCACATATATTTCTTTACCCAAAGTATTACCTTCCACATAAATTTGCGAATAGGAAAAACCTAAAGTAAAAAAATATATTATTGTAGTAGAAATTAATTTCATTAATATAAAATTATTTAGAGGTTGTGGAGTTTGGTTATCATTGTTTCAATTTCATTTATTTTCTTTTGTTTTGTAACTGCTGATAGGTAAATATCTTCATTTATTAATAAGATTCCTTCATTTAATTTTTTAATTAATAAAGTCCGGTTGTTTATTAATTGTTGTTCAATTAATTCAGAACGTTCATAAATTTCTTTAATATACAATGCCTGATCTTCCGCACTAATCCATAGATCTGTAAGCAATTCGCCAAGCGAGAAACTTCCATTTTGTTCCCATTCATCACGGCCTGCAATATTTGGCAAGTGGCGATACAGAGAAACAAATTCTTCTAATTCAGCTATTGATAAATGGCGATATTCCTCACAATTTTCAAGATCAGTTTCTTTTACTTCTTTGTCGAAATATTCGTCAAATACATAATCGCTCAGTAAGGAATTATCATCATACACAGATTCTGCGGTAACAGTTCCGGGGCCACGATTATCTGCGCCATAAAATAAAAGCGGATTGCCGACTACAATTGCATCATTAAAAGTATAATAAGTATCTACACCGGTTGTTATTAATGCTCCGGAGGAACCAAATCTTGTAACAGGCCTGCTTGTTGACGCCTGTGGCGTAAACGCACCGGAACAAATTGTGGGAGTTAAATCGGCATAATATCCATAAGCAGTATTATACCCATATCCATTATCGAGTTGAACAATACATCCTGTGGCAAGTGCTAAAATATTATTGTTCCAACACACTTCTATACAAACGTTAGAGGTGCCGTCCCAAACAAAAGGAACTGCAAGATTAAAATCATTATTACCTGCCACTAAAGTATATAATCCGGAAGTGTAATAGGAAGTTAATCCCGTTTCATAGGTTGTAAGTGTATTTGTTGCGGTATTCTTTAATTTAATTTCCAGACTTGCAAGTGTATATGCTCCCGGTGCAACTGTAATAAATCCTACCATATTAATATTTCCTGCACATAATCCGGCGGCTGATAATTCAGATGCGCGATATAATAATTGCGTTCTGTCGCCGCCCCACCAGGTATTAAAAGGACTTGCGAGATAACTCGGCATTCCATAACCGGTGGCGGGGTTTGATGCTTCAAATACCCCTAATGTAACGGGTGAAGTACATCCTGAATATGCAGTATAATCATCTACTGCTGCTATTTCACTATTTTCCAATTTCACATAAGCAGGAAGGGAAGTTCTTCCCTCATGCCATCCTTCGGCTACATTCCATCTTATGGTTCCGGGAATGGGTGTGGCTGCTACTCCGCCTCCGGTAATAATAATTGCACCATTAACATCCAGTTTTTCTAATGGCGTTGAAGTTCCGATTCCAACATTACCCTGTGCATTTAACAAGACAGGTAATATTAAAATGTAAATACAAACGATATATTGGAATAACTTCATTATTTTTTTGATCTATTTATTTTCAATGGAATTAATTAGTTCTAACAGTTTATTTATTTTTTGTTCTTTTTCGATAATACTAAGTGTTGCATCTGATTCTATTAATTTTATTTCTTCTCTATATGCATCAGAAAGCGGATCGAGTGCGGCATTCATTATGGATTCCATGGCATTTATTTTTTCATGTAATTCCATAATATATAAAGCTTGCGTTTCATAAGTTACCCAAAGTTCAGTAGCAATTTTACCGATGGCAGATCTTCCTTTTTTATTCCATTCTGCTCTGCCTGTTATTGTAGGAAGGTGGCGCTCTTCCTCCATAAATTCAATCATCTCCGGCAATGATAATTGCTTGTGGTCCGGGTACTTTAGCGCATCGCTCAAAGAGAGTTCCCCATCAAAATAATAATCGAAAACATAATCACTTAATTGAATATTTTCATCATATACAGCCTCCGCGGTAAGTGAACCCGGTCCGTGATGCATATAAGGTGCAGGTAAAACAGGGTTTCCAACTACAACTGCTTTATCATAATAAATATAATCATCAATTCCGGTTAATGCGCCAGTAGTATTTCCTGTTACATATAATACAGGTCTTGCTGTAGAAACTCCCGTTGCTACACCTATTGCACAACCTGATCCTGCAGCAGCCTGCGCATAGCGTGTTCCGTTAAACCCAACAGGTGAGGTCCAGTCGACGCCGGTATTTGAAACACCGGATGAATTATCATAACAGATCTCTACTAAAACGTTGGATGCTCCATCCCAATTAAATGGTGTGGTTAATACGAAGGTATTTAATCCTGTAACTAATGAAAAAGATGCAGGCCCGAAAACAGTAGTAACACCCGTTTCCCATGCTGTTCCGGTAAGGCTGGTAGAAGTGGTAAGCTTCATTTTAATATAAAAACCATTTATCGCTCCGGGTGATCCTATTGATATAACATTCCAGGCAACCTCCGTAATATTTCCGGCGCAAAGTCCCCATGCTAAAAATTCGGAAGCCTTGTATAAATATTGCGCCCGTTTATCGGAGTACTGTGTTGCGAAAGGTGTTTCATTTGCACCTGTACTTGTTCCGGTAACAGCACCAATATTTACAGTGGAAATAAATCCGCAGGAAAGTGAGGTATAATCTCCGTTGAATAAATAGTAATTATAATTTTCGATAGGCGCCCAGGTTCCTGACGACATATATCCATCGTGATAACCTGTTGCGGCATTATATTCAATCGTGCCCGGTACTGTTGTTGCTGCTACAGAACTTCCACTTATGATCATTGCTCCATTTACATCCAATTTTTCTGCAGGAGAATTTGTACCTATACCAACCTCTCCCTGCGCAAATAACTGTGTTGCAGAAAAAAGAAAAACAATAAATAAAATCGGTATGTCTGAATATTTTCTCAAATAATTATTTTTCTGAATTTAATTTATCTATTTGTTCCTCAAGTGTATTAAGACGGGAATTTAATTCTATCAAATACAAAGATTGTGTTTCTGAAGTTGTCCATAATTGTGTGCTTAGAGCGCCAACAGAAAATTTTCCGTTATTCATCCATTTTTCTCTTCCGGCTATTGTTGGAAGATGTCTCTCATCAATCATAAATCTTATCATTTCCTCTAAAGAAAACATTTCATAATCTGCGTGCAATTTTGCATCTTCTTCACTTATTTTTCCATCAAAATAATGATCAAAAATATAATCGCTTATCAAGGTATTATCGTCGTAAATAGCTTCTCCCGTAATTGTTCCCGGGCCATGGAACTCATAGGGCGCGGGTATTAGCGGAGAACCTATAACTATACCTTTATTAAATTTATTGTAATTATTTGCAGTGAGAAAAGTGCCAAATGTGGAGCCGCCTATTTTTATTACAGGTCGTTGAGTAGATGTAGTTGCCAGTATAGTGAAAATACATCCACCGGATGCAGTAGTTAATTGGCGATACGCAGTTGCGTTAAAACCAAGAGCAACTGTTGATGATTCAATAGTAGGATTGGTTCCTGAAGAAGTATTATCATAACACAATTCAAAAACTAAATTACTCGAACCATCCCAGGTGTATGGTGTTGTAAAATTAAATGTATTTGTACCTGCAGTAATTGTTATTGCAGATGGACCGAAAGCAGTTATTGTTCCTGTTTCAAATGTTGTAGTTAAGGTTGTTGTAAGGGTATTTTTTACTTTTATCGTAAAAGAATTATAGGTTGGTGTAGTTCCAATTGATATTACATTAAAACCAATTGATGTAATATCTCCGGCACAATATCCTGCAGCAATTAATTCTGTTGCAGTAAATAAATATTGTATTTTTTTATCTTGTGCAGTACTATAAAACGGAGATAATGCTGTGGTTGTAGTAATATAAGTTCCAAAGGTGCTGATCACATTTACTCCACACCCTGTGCTCGAATAAGTTCCGGCTAAATAATCATAGTCATTTTCCTGTTTTCTCCATTCGCCTGACGACAGCCATCCTTCGTGCCAACCTTCTGTAGTATTATATTGTATTGTTCCGGGTGCAGTTATTCCCGCAGTGGATTCGCTTCTGATAATTATTGCTCCATTTACATCGAGTTTTTCCTGTGGAGTAACTGTTCCAATACCAACTTCACCCTGCGCAAATACCGTAGTTTGCAAGATTAGTATCAAAATAAAACTTAGCCCAAATAGTAAGAGTCGTCGCATTTAGAGGCTTAAAAACGTTTCAAATATAGTCAATCACGTGGAATTCAAATTTCCTTAAAGATTATTTAAAAGTATTTTAATTAAACAAAAAGCAATTACACACTGAAATTAAGATAAATTTGATAATATTCAATTTAATTAAATGTGTATAGGGTGTTTAAATAAATTTTAGGTAATTTTTTTTGTTTTTCATTTACAAGATACTTAGATTTAATCGATTTTTCACAGTTCGACTCTAATTTCACTCTTAAACTAAAAGTACTATGACTTTACATTACACACTTTACGGGTATTCCTGTACGCCATTTCGAACCATTAAATTAATGGTTTTGAGTTTGGTTATGTTTGCCGTTACACAAGCAAACGCCCAGGTTGGTGCCTATGGTTTTACTGCACTCAGTGGAACCTATACTCCACTTGTTGGAGGAACAGCCGTTGCAACAATTCAAGTAGATGATGCACTTTCGGCAATTATTAACCTTCCTTTCACTTTTACCTTTAACGGTATTGCTTACACAGCAGTTAAGGTTTCTTCCAATGGATGGATGACCTTTAATACCGCTGCAACTTTAAATGCATTAACCAATGACCTGGATTTGAGTTCCACCACCATCCGCCCATTAATTGCCCCGCTTTGGGACGACACTGATGGATCTACATTATATGGCGGTGCAGCGAGTTATCAAACCTCAGGTGTTTCACCAAATCAGGTATTCACTTTTGAATGTAAAAACTGGCAATGGAATTATACAGCCGTTACAGCTGTAATTTCTTATCAATATAAGTTGTATGAAGGTTCCAATAATATTGAATTCGTATATCAGCAAGAAGCTGGTGCCATTGTTTCCGGTTCTGCATCAATTGGTTTAGCGGGAGCAGCCACAGGTAGCGGAAATTTCCTTTCCTTAAATGGGACTGGAGTTGCACCTACTGCAAGTTCAACTGTTGAATCCAGCCTTCTAAATGTAAAACCTGCTACAGGCCAAATATATCGGTTTACACCGCCAAGTCTTTGTACAGGAACTCCAACAGCCGGTACAATTCCGGCTACCGGAACTGCTTGTTCAGGTGACGGTGCAGTTGTTCCAATTTCGGTAAGCGGATATACTGCCGGAACAGGTATCATCTTCCAATGGGAAGAATCTAACGACAATGGTGTTGGAGATGCATGGGCTAATGCAGTAGGTGGAACAGGAGCAACAACTGCTTCCTATTTGTATCCTGCTTTACCGGCAAATATTTATTACAGATGCAAAGTAACTTGCACCGGAAGTGGACTTTTCGCATATACCAATAGTTGTTTAATAACGGTAACTACCTCGCCAACAGGTGATATTTTTGCTAATCCAATCGTTGTTCCTTCTATCCCAACCGTTCTAACAGGCGATAACCTTACATCAAACTGCTGGACAAATAATTATGGTCAAACCTCTCCTGATGTTTATTATAAGGTAGTTGCAAACTGCAACGGCACTATGACCGCTGCTACCTGCGCAAGTGTCGGTACTTTAAGTGATACTTACCTGCATATTTTAGATGTATCAGGAGTATCCCTTGGTTTTGATGATGATGGATGTCCTGCACCTGACTTAAAATCAAATGTAACGGTAAATATTACTGCCGGTTCAACCTATTATATTGTAGTAGAAGGATGGAGCACCAATACCGGCACCTATACTGTTGATGTAACAACAACTTCATCATTCTCAACATTTTATGCTGATGCGGATGGAGATTTCTATGGAGATCCTTTAGGCGCAGTTTCTGTTTGCGATGGTATAGCTCCGGTTGGTTATGTTGGCAATTTTGACGATTGTGATGATACTGATGCAGCGGTAAATCCCACAGCTACGGAAGTTTGCAACGGATACGATGATAATTGTAACGGATTGGTAGATGATGCTGATCCTGGCGTTATAGGTGTTTCAACTTGGTTCGCAGACGCTGATGGTGATGGATTTGGGGATGGTGCTGTTTCTGTAAATTCATGTTCTCCTCCGGGCGGATATGTAGATAATGCAGACGATTGTAATGATGCAGATGCATCCGTTAATCCTGGTGTACTAGAAGTTTGCTCCAATGGAGTAGATGATAATTGCGATGGTGAAATTGATGAAGGATCTGTAACTGCAGTAATTGCTCCTACAGGAACAGTTGCAACATGTAAAAATGATCCTTTAGTATTTTCAGTTGAACCTTGCGCAGGCTGCACATATCAGTGGTTTAAAAACGACAATGCAATTGCGGGAGCTGTTGGATCTACCTACAGCACAGACAAAGCAGCGTATTATAATGTTCAGGTTAACGCACCTTCGGGTTGTTTCGATCTTTCCGATTATACATTGTTAAACGTTAATCCACTTCCGAATGCAAATATTTCCGCACCAAACGGAACAAGCTTATGCACTACAGTGAAATTGAAAGCCAGTTATGACGCAACCTATACTTATCAGTGGTATCTGGGTGTTTCACCAATTGTTGGAGCCACTGCATGGTCACATATTGCAACTGCTCCGGGAAGTTATTACTGTAATATCACAAATGCAGTTGGTTGTTCAAGAAATACAGCTTCCATGTCTGTTACCTCATGTCGTGAGGATATGACTTCTGACAAAACAGATATTTTGAATATTTATCCAAATCCAACTTCAGAAATATTTACAATAGATTTAAATATTGCAAATGCTTTATCAGAAACGGCAATAATTAAAATTTATAATATAACCGGTGAGGTTTTATTTGAAACTTCTGCTGAAGTTGTTAGTGGTAAATTGTTTGAACAAATTACGCTTGACAATCAAATTTCAGGTGGTATTTACCTAGTGAATATACTTACAGGAAATAAAGAATTCAATAAAAACTTAGTGATCACTAAGTAATTAATTAAATTAAATTAATAATGCGCCGGGATTAATTTTCCGGTGCATTTTTTTTGTTCAAGAGATTGTTTACACAAGAAATGGGGTCAAATTCATTTTCTGGGGAGCATCTTTCATTTCAATATCATCATTTATCCTAAAAGTGGACATTCCTCTTTTTATATTTAGAATTCTTCTCCGGGTATGCATCATCGATAAATCAACTTTGCTACCTT
>CAZXBG010000056.1:0-22410 GCA_964638865.1 uncultured Chitinophagales bacterium
TTTGGTCACCTGTCAAAATTAGCGTTTCAGTTTATGTTTATAGTCGTCTGTTTTGTTGTTGTTGTGTCGTCTGTTAGGCTTGCCTATAACTTCCTACAACACGCACTCCTTCACCTCCCCCAAAACTGCTACCGTGACTGCAACTGCCCACAACCCAACCCTCATCTTTTACCGCAAATAATTTCTTTCATGTTCTCCTGATCCAAATATTTATTCGCCAATTCCATCAATCTTTCTGCGGTAATATTTTTTATTCCATTCACCAAAGAATCAAAATAAGAAATTTCAAGATCGCTCATCACCATATTTTTAATTACGTTAATGCGATTAAAAGGACCATCTGTTGCTCTTAATAATCCACCCATCATATAATTTTTGATGATCAATAATTCATCCTCCTCCATTTTTTCGTTTTTGAGGATGTCCATTTCTTTATAGGTTTCTGCTATGGCTGCTGCACAAACTTCATTTCCGGTTTCAGTTTGAATAACAAAAAAACTTCCGTAACGATAATGTGTAACGCCGGAATGAATTCCGTATGTATACCCTTTATCTTCACGTATATTTGTCATCAACCGGGAACCAAAATAGCCACCGAAGGCAGTATTTAGAACATTAAATTCCGGATAATCTTCATGTTTTTTAGATATGCTGATATTTCCGATACGCACAGAAGATTGAACAGAATCTTCCTTGGAGATAAAAAATTTATTTTCGTTATCTGTGGAAATATTTTTATTTGTTGCAGATATTACAACACCATTTTTCTGATAATGTCCAAAATGTTTTTCTAATAAATTAATCGCGTTTTCGTTCACATTTCCGGCCATAAAAATTGTTGCATCTGCTGGATTATAATGTTTGCGGTGGTAATCTTTTAATTGGGCTGTAGTAATTGTATCAAAATCATTTTCAAAAGTAGAATATCCGTATGGATGATCTTTTCCGAAAATTACTTCATTAAATTTCCTGTTCGCATGAAAATCGGTATTTTGTGCAGAGATGAGTAATTTCTGTTTTTGTTTTTTTACAAAATGTTCCAATTCATCTTCCGCAAAAGAAGCATCGGTTAAAATTTCTTCTGCAACGGGCAAAATTTTATCTAAATATTTCCCCAAACAAAATATAATAACAGAAGTAAGATCGTGACCATGGTCAATTTCCAGTTGAGCGCCATAAAAATCTACAATATCTGCAATTTGTTTTGCTGTTTTTGTAGATGTTCCTTTTTTCATGATGTTGGAAACAGCTCTGCTCACCACATGTTGGGGCTCGTGCCATCGCCCTGCATTAAATCGCAATTCTACACGTATAAGATCTTCTTCAATGCCTCCTACATAATATAGGTCGGTTCCATTTTTTAATTTCTGATGTTTAAAATTTTGTATATCTAAACGGTCAATTAAATTCTGATGAGGTGCTTCAGTTCTTGTCATAATAATTTTTATTTAAGGGATCAAATATCTTTTCCGTAATATAAGGTGCTGCACTTTTCTGTTGCTAAAAATTGTTGCGCACAACTTTGAATGTCGTTTGCAGTTACATTGGTAAAACGATCTATTTCAATATTTACCAGATTAGCACCTTCTAACATTTCGGCAATTGCCAACGATTCTGCTTTATTTAATACACCGGTATATCCACTGGTGATATCCATCTCCACAATATTTTTTACACGTTGTAATTCTTCCGCAGCAATTAATTCGTTTTGTATAGTATTTACTTCTGCAGTAATTGCTTTATCTGCATCTGCATAATTAACTCCTTCCGATAATTTTCCTGTTATAATAAACATACCGGTGTCTATACTACCTGTAACATAACATGCAATATCGGTAAATAATTTTTGTTCTTTTTTTAAGCGATGTTGTAATCGCGATGACTCTCCGGATCCTAAAACATCAGATAATAAGTTGATCGGATAATACTCCTTTTCAACCCTGCCCGGCATTTTCCACGCTTTATAAATTACATTTACCGGAACGTCTTTTTTAACGGCTAAAAATTTCGCTGTTGTTTGCTCAGGTTCCTCGGGATACGAATAATTTAATTTTTCTCCGGGTGTAATTTCTCCAAACCATTTTTTTGCAAGTTCCAATGCTTTCTCCGTGGTAATTCCTCCTGAAATGGTAAGAATTGCATTATTTGGACGATAATATTTATAAAAGAAGTTTTCTACATCAGTTAAAGTTGCATCCTTCACATGTTGTAATTCCAATCCAATGGTAGGCCATTGATAGGGATGTTTTTCATATACTAATTTGCGCAAAATATGCCAAACATCACCATAAGGTCTGTTGATATAATGCTCCTTAAATTCCTCACAAACAACATTGCGCTGCACCTCTAAAGATTTTTCTGAAAAATCCAGTTTTAACATTCTATCGCTTTCCAGCCATAAAGCTGTTTCTATATTGGAAAAGGGCAGAATATCGTAATAATTGGTAAGGTCGTTTGTGGTAAAGGCATTATTAGTTCCGCCGGCAAGCTGCAATTCAGTATCAAAATCCGGAATATTGGCAGAACCCCCGAACATGAGATGTTCAAATAAGTGTGCAAACCCGGTCTTTGAAACATGTTCATCCCTTGCTCCAACCTTATATAAAACATTCACGGCGCAAAGTTGTGTGGTGTGATCTTCGTTGATGATCACCGTGAGGCCGTTATCTAAAGTAAATTTTTGAAATTGAATCATAATGCTAAAATAACTACAATTAAAATGGATAGGTTCAATAGATCGTTGAACCATTGCTAATAAAAAAAGCACCTTGCGGTGCTACGTGGGCCCACTTGGAATCGAACCAAGCACCTACTGATTATGAGTCAGTTGCTCTAACCGAATGAGCTATAGGCCCGCTGTTTTTAGGGAGTGCAAATATAATACGTTTTCCCTTTTTTGCTGAACTTCAAAGCCTTTTCTTTGTTTAACTTTGTGATTATGGTTCTTAACGATCTCTACAAAAAAGCCCTAAATAAAGAGTTTTTAAGTGTGGAAGAGGGTGTTTTCCTCTTCGAAAATGCACCAACCCCTGAGTTGATGGAAATTGCCAATACGCTCCGAATTCAGCAGAAAAAAAGCAATAAAGTAACCTGGATTATCGACCGCAACCTCAATACCACCAATATATGTGTGGCAAACTGTAAATTTTGCAACTTTTACAGAATTCCCGGCCATGCGGAAGGTTATATAACCGATAAGGAAACATACAGAATAAAAATTGAGGAAACTATTAAATATGGAGGTGACCAGTTATTGTTGCAAGGCGGTCACCACCCGGATCTTGGTCTCGATTTTTACGTTAAAACATTCAAAGAAATAAAAGAAATGTTCCCGCAAATAAAACTGCATTCTTTGGGGCCACCGGAAATTCACCATATTGCAACCTTAGGTAATTATACTTACGAATATGTTTTAACGGAACTCAAAAAAGCAGGTCTCGATAGTTTGCCGGGAGCAGGTGCAGAAATTCTGGTTGACAGAGTTAGGAAAATAATTTCTACCGGAAAATGTTTAAGTGACGAATGGTTGAATGTGATGCGTGTTGCGCATAAATTGGATCTTACTACAAGTGCAACCATGATGTTTGGACATATTGAAACCATAGAAGAAAGGTTTTTGCATCTCGAAAAAATTCGTCAGGTTCAAAGCGAAAAACCTGCGGGTGCAAAAGGATTTTTGGCTTTTATTCCCTGGACCTTTCAGGATGTTGATACAACACTTAAAAAAATACGTCGCGCAAAAAATGACACCACTCCGGATGAATATATCCGGATGATCGCAATGAGCAGAATATTTTTACCGAATATTGAAAATATTCAGGCGAGCTGGTTAACGGTGGGAAAAAATGTTGCGCAAATTTGTCTGCATGCCGGTGCAAACGATTTCGGCAGTATCATGCTGGAAGAAAATGTAGTGAGTGCCGCCGGAGCTCCTCATCGTTTCACTTACAAATCAATTCAGGAAGCAATTAAAGAAGCAGGTTTTATTCCGCAATTGCGCAATCAGCAATATGAGGAAAGAATTATTCCGGCTGAAATAGAAGAGCAGGTAATAAATTATTGAACTGCTCTCTGATTTTATTTGTTTACCTATAGAAAACTTTTTATCTTTAACTTGTGTTTAACATAATAGCGCGTAAGACACTTTTGGAGTATTGTGAAAAATATCCCGAAGCCAATAATAGTTTATTGGAATTATATCATGAATTACTCAACTGTGACTTTAAAAATTTTAATGAATTAAAATTGAGGTATGGTAGTACAAGTATTGTTAAAGATGAAAGAGTAGTTTTTAACATATTAGGTAATAAATACCGCCTTGTTGTAAGAGTAGTATTTGAATTCAAAACGATTCAAATCAAATGGTTTGGAACCCATGCTGAATATGATAACATCAATGTTGCTGTAATACAATTTAAAAAGAAAAGAAAATGAAACTTAAGCCAATAAAAACGAATAAAGACTATCAACTATCATTATTGTGGGTTGATGAGCAATTTGATAGAAAGGTGAAAAAAAACTCATTGGCCGGTGAAAAATTGCAAATCGTATTGTTATTAATTAAACAGTATGAGGATATACATTTTCCGATTCCAACACTTAATCCACTTGAGGCAATTAAACTTAAAATGGAGGAACTTGGGTTTCGAAATAAGGACTTTGTGGACAAGATTGGCAGCAAAGGATATGTAAGTGCTATTTTAAATGGAAAAAAACCGTTGACTCTCGAAATAGCAAAAATCTTTCATAAAGAACTTGGAGTTCCCGCTGAAGTGCTTTTAGCATAAAGTGGGAACTCAATTTATGTTAGGTGTAATGTTTCCACGATTTAACAGGGAAATCTACTAAATTAAACTTCTTCTTAAATAATTTCAATGCATACCTTTACACCATGCGTCGCATCACAGCAGATATCATTTATCCAATTACATCCAACCCATTAGTGGAACATGTTTTATTATTGGAGGATGATGGCACTATTTTAAATATACAACCACTTTCCCAATTTGATGAAACAACAGTTGAAAAATTTTCGGGAGTTTTGGTTCCGGGTTTTATTAATACCCATTGCCATATTGAATTATCACATCTTAAAGATCTGTTTCCGAAAAAGACAGGATTGCCTGCATTTTTAAATCTTGTTACACAAAAAAGAGTTAATAAGGAAGAACTGGTTTTGGAAGCAATAGCCAATGCAGAAACCGAAATGATTAGAAATGGAATTGTTGCGGTTGGCGACATTTCCAATGTTTCAATATCTTTTGCACAAAAATCAAAACGCAATATCTATTATCACACCTTTGTAGAATTATTTTCCTTCGACCCCTTTAATGCAGGAGCCGCAGTGGAAGCCGGAGAAAAATTGATTGCCGAAGCACGCGGATTTGGTATTCATGCATCACTTGCTCCACATGCAACATATTCTGTGAGTTCCGAATTAATAAAAAAAATAACTAAACATTGTTTTGAAACCGGAAAACCCACTTCCATTCACATGCTGGAAAGCAATGATGAAAATGAATTTTATGTGAGAGGTACAGGCCTTTATCGCAAATTATATCGCGATATGAACAGGGATATAAAACATTTTATCCCAACCGGAAAAACTGCGCTGGAAAGTTTATTACCGGATTTTAATCCGCAGGTAAAAACATTGTTAGTACACAATACCATCGCTACGGAATGGGATACTGAATGGGCTGAAAATATACATCCGAATTTATTCTGGTGTTTTTGTCCGAATGCTAATTTATTTATTGAAGATCGTTTGCCGGATATTCCTATGTTAATGAAACACGTGCAATATATCACCATCGGAACCGATAGTTTGGCAAGTAATCATGGATTATCTGTTTTAGAGGAATTAATCTCTATCCAAAATAAATTTCCTGAAATTAAAACAAACGATCTGTTTCGATGGGCTACTTTATACGGAGCAAAATTTTTGGGAATTGACGATCAGTTTGGATCTTTTGATGCAGGTAAAAAACCCGGAGTGAATTTGATTAAACATCTCGCAAACGATTCTTTACAAAATACTACTTTGGAAAAAATAATGTGATTGCGGACAGCCCTAGCATAGTCTCCTTACTCCAATAAAAACCAATTATACCAATAGGGAACTGGCCGGATTGTGCTTCATTTCGCGCATACGTATTCGTTCTTCGGGAGTTTGAAACGTATCAATAAATTTATATCCATTTTCCAGCCATTGTAATTTTTCCATTAAAGTAAATTTTTTTACAATTCAAGTTGTTCATCACTAACAGTGTAATGAAATCCCTTGTTGGCGTTTTCTTTTTTCGGAATGATTTTAATTTTCATTTTTTGATAAGTCTGGATAATAAAATAATATCATCATTATCCTGTTTTCGGTTCGAATGTTTTTTAATATTTGTATATATTCCATTTCCAATTCTTATACCCAATATGCTCCTCGCCTCAAAAATAAATTAATCCCTTGATGGACTTTGCGGACTACATCTTCACCATTTTTCTCTCCCCAAGCACATTTTCGCCATCACTCAAATGAATAAAATAAGTTCCCCCAGGAATATTTTTAATATCCAGTGTTATTGTTTGTTTATCACCGGAAATAGTATTTATCTCCTTGCTTAAAATTATTTCTCCCAACATATTCACCAAATTAATTGTTCCGGAAATATTTTTTGCCGTAGTTAAATCAATGGATACTAAATCATTTGCGGGGTTTGGATATATTGTAAATAGAAAAGTTTCAATACCTTGAATACTCTGCGCCAATTCTCCCGAAATATTAATATTATCCATATAAATTCCTTGTCCGTAATGACCGATATTCCGGAACGCGATTGCAACTTTTTCTTCCCCCAAATATGCCGTGAGATCAATGGTATCTGTTTTCCATTGATCGGCATTAGGAACCCAAAGATCGGCAGTGTAATCAGGTGCGGTGGCAAGATCATTTCCCGATTTTAACCAAACACTTGTCCACGTATCTCCACAATTAGTAGTAATCAAAATTTCCAGTGAATCGGGATATGCATCACTATATTTTACATACGCATAGTCAAAAGTTAATTGTGCAGATAATGCCAATGAAAAATCATATTGTGGGGTAACTATATCATCTTTTGCACCTGCAGTTTCATTGTAATAATTATCGAACAACATAGATTTTGTGCTGAGATCATATCCACCTGCAGCGCTTGTCTGATCCCAAAATACTGCATCCTCATTTGCATCATTTTCTGTCCACTGATAAGGTGGAAATAATGTTTGAAATCCTTCTACTAAAGGAATATCATTAATTCCGGATACCGTAATAAAGGAAGTTTTTATTTCTGCATCACTTCCATTTATATTACTTGCAGTTAAAGTTACATTATATGTTCCGGGAACATCATAAAATATTACAGGATTTTCCATGGTAGATGTTGCGGGAGTTCCACCTTCAAATTCCCATAAAACGCTTTCTGTATTATCTGTGGATGCATCTGTAAATTGAACGCTCGTGCCGGGACAAACAACATTAATATCAGAAATAAATTCTGCAGCAGGAATGGGAAATGGTTGATACAACGGAGATTCCCAAACACCTTTACCGTAATATCCGACACGCAAAACAGAATTCGGACTTCCGTCATTAAACATCATCAGATCCTGAATATTTGCAACAGTTGGTAATCCTGTTGAATAATTATCCCAATGATCCATCGTTATATTGTGATAAAATACGCCGATAGCACTGGCTACGTAAATAGATTCATCTGTGCTGTAATCATCTAAATAAATTCCCACAATATTACCTCCCGGAAGGTCGTAGGTAATATTTGTCCAACTCGCCGCTCCATCATCAGTTCTATAAACATAACCGTAACTAAATAAATATGCTACATCAGGATCGTATTTTGAAACAGCAAGCCCTGCTCTGAAACTTGTTCCAGCAGGAGCTGAAGTTGTTACCCACGTTGGTGTAGCATCTAATGCATTGGTTGTATGCATTATTTTGCTGTCTGCTCTTACTACATAAACATTATTAGCATCAACCGGGGAAACTGCAATTCCTTTTACTTCTTTATTCATTGCAGTTAATACAATCCAATCGGGTGAAGCGGATTCTAAATTATCGCTTCGCCAAACTTCATATTGTGAAACAAAACCGGTTTGCGGCGCTGCGGGTGTAAATGCCATTCGCACCGAAGCTGCATCAGGATCTGCTATCGGAGAATTCCAATTTTGATCACCACCTGTTACAATTCTTCTTGTTCCGTGATAATAATAAACGCGATTATAAGTTAAATAATCGAACCACATGCGTGCACCCCAGTCTCCACCGCGATTACAATACCAGGTTGGATCACCGTAATATAATTCACCATTGTCTTGTGTGCCTATACTTACAATAGTGTTATTTAATTTACTTTGTGCCGCGTGATAAATTTCTGTTGCACTTAACCCGTTTGCATATTCTGTCCAGGTATCTCCTTCATCATAACTTAAAAATATACCTCCGTCATTTGCATTTAATATCATGGTATGATCATTCGGATTAAAAACTAATTGATGCATATCGGTATGGCAATCTGCCCACCAATCTGTGTACTGTGTCCAGGTTGCACCACCGTCTATACTTTTCCAAATAACATGACAAGCAGTATATACTTTATTTGCGTCATCAGGATCAACTACCATATCAAAATTATAATTTCCCTGTCCTCCTTCTAATGCACTATATCCATTTAAATTCGGATAATCTGTTTTTATCAGATCAAAATTTAAACCGGCATCTGTTGATTTAAAAATAGTTGTCTGACCCGCAATTGTCGCAATATAAACTACATTTGGATCTGCAGCACTTACCCCTAATCTGCTTCCATATGCAATGCCGCCCGGAATTATTAATTCAGCAGAAAGATCTGTCCAGGTATCACCCCAATTATCAGAGCGAAAATATTTCCCATCGTAATCAACCGCATATATAATTCCACTATTATCAGGATTAAATATCATATCGGTAAATGATCCGTTGCTTTTCTTTTCTGTCCATAACAGCCCACCATCAATTGTTTTAAATATACCATCACTTGTTGCAGCAATTAATGTATTGTGGTCATCCGGTTTCATTAATAATTCCAAAGCCATGCGGGTTCCAATTCCAACATTGGCTGGAGCCCAGCTATCTCCGCCATCAATGCTTTTATATACTCCGTATGAATCATAATAATAATTCGGATCACCTGTTCCTAAATAGATAATATTATTATCGGTAAAATCAATACATACCGAAGCACAATTTAATGGAGGCAAGGCATCTGTTCCAGTAACGGTCCAGTTTACTCCGAGATCATGACTCACATATAATCCCCCCGAAGCCGTTGTTGCCCAAATCGTATTTGCATCAATGGGATCCCATTTTAATTGTGTAGTCCTTCCTATTCCATGAATTTGCCCTGAAATATTTGTTGGAAAAGCAATTGGTCCCGTTTGATGCCAGTCGCCTGTTACTTGTGTAATTGCAATTAAACAAAAACAATTAATTAATATTAAAGTAAAATATTTTTTAATCATACCACGGTATTTTTTTAATTTCTGTATAGTTTTATAATTCAATCATTTACCCTTCCATTTTCCCAAATTAATAACTGCTCTTTGGGTGTTGTAATACTTCCATCCTCCTTAACCCAGGGTTCTACCATTATTTGCCAGCGCTTAAATCTTTTATATTCAAAGGCATATTGCTGACTTTCCCTTGCGCGTTTCTCGTTTTTTGTGGTGAGAAGTGCATCCAGAAATCCTTCCTTTTTTTCATATTCCTCGCCTTTTCCCAATACATCTTCTTCTTGTTTTGGAAGAGGACGAACACTCCAGTATTGATTAAATGCTTCAACAGCATCAAAATAATTGGTTGTGGTATCGTTTATCATTGGGATCCAGAGGGGATCCTTTTGCAACTTTTTATCAGAAAGACTTTGAGCCTGAGTTCCGGCAAACAAAAATGCCATTAAAAGTGTTAAAATACATTTCATTGATGTGGATTTATTAAACAAAGTTAAGAATTTAAGCGATTGGGCTTTAAAGTGCTGCCAGATACCATTCGGTTCATCAGAAAAGGGGTTCAACCAGAAAATTCTCCCGTTCATCGAAAATACCTTCTGCACCGGAAACTGCTGATACAATTTTGTGCTGACAAGTTTACTTGCTTAGGTCAAAAACAATGGAAATGTTAAATTATTAAAAAAACTATGGAAACTTTCGAACAATTTTTGGTTTCCTGAGTTTCAAGTATTTACCTTTGCATCAAAATTCAAAAAAAGGCCAAAAACTTTATTTTAGCCTCCTAACTAATGGAAAATCAACTAAATAACGAAGAAGAACTGGCTTTGAATAAGGATTCAGAAGAAACCATTTCCTCTGAAAATGAGCGGGTGAATAAGTCTTCAATTGATAAAACGACAGATTTGGAGAAATTTTCCTTGTCTAAAGCTGCGGATGACAAGTCTAAAATATTATCGCGTTGCGAGCGTCTCTTCATGCGGTACGGTATAAAAAGTGTTACCATGGATGATGTTTCGCGCGAGCTTGGCATCAGCAAAAAAACCCTATACCAGTTTTTTGAGAATAAGGAGGACCTTGTCTATCAAATAACAGTGCATCATTTTGATTGTCAAAATCTTGCGGTAGAACAAATCTTAAAGGAAGCTAAAACGGCAATTGATGAAATGTTCGGCATTGCAAATTGGATGAATGCTATGAGTAAAAATATAAACCCAAGTTTAATATTCGATCTCAGAAAATATCACCCTGCGAGTTGGAATGTCTTCATCAATCACCGGAATACAGAAGTATATAACAGCATTAAGAACAATCTGGAAAGAGGCGTTCGCGAAGGAATATATCGCGAAGATCTGAATGTGGAAATTATAACACGCATATATATTGCTCGCGTAGAAATGTTTATCGATAATGAAATTTTTCCCTATGATAAATTCCCGCCTGAAAAAACATTTAATGTATTTATCGATTATCACATTCGTGGAATAGCAACACCAAAAGGAATTAAATTACTCGAAAAAATAAAATCACAAAAACATGGCATATAAACTCAAATTATTTTTAATCGCATTGATCGGCCCTGTAATGTTGTATGCGCAATCGCAACAGTATTCGTTACAGCAGGCAATTGATTATGGAATTGAAAATAACACCCTATCAAAGTCTGCAGCGCTCGATGTAGCAAATGCGCAGATAACAATCAAAAACCGCCTTTCGGCAGGCTTGCCTCAGGTTGATGCAAGTATTGATTACCAGAATTTTTTCAAATTGCCTACTTCCTTACTTCCCGCTGAATTTTTTGGAGGAGAGGCAGGTGAATTTATTCCTGTGCAATTTGGCACCGAACAAAATCTAACTGCCGGTGTTTCCGCATCTCAGTTATTATTTAGTGGGGCATGGATTGTCGCATTAAATGCAGCAAAGGAATATGTAAATCTTGTTGAGGCTCAGCAAAAACTTACCGAACAAGACATCCGTAAAAATGTTGAGACTGCATATTATGCGGTGTTAATTGCAAAAGAATTCGAAACCTTACTGCAAAAAAATATCGACAATCTCGACAAAGTTTATTTTGAAGTGAAGGAAATGTTGAAAGCAGGATTTGTGGAACAAATTGATGTGGATCGATTGACAATGAGTACGCTTACCTTAAGTGGACAATTAACAAATGGTAAACGTCAGACTATTCTTGCTGAAACATTTCTAAAATATTCTATGGGGTTGGATATTAACACTCCAATAATTTTAACGGACGATATAGACTTATTTACAAACAATGCAACCTTAGTAAATAATGATCAAAATTATTTAACTCGACCCGAATTTACGATCTTAAGTGAAACCATGATCTTAAATGAATTAAATGTCAAATTAAATAAGTCTTTATACCTGCCAACACTTGCATTATATGCATCCTATTCGCAAAATGCACAACGCAACAGTTTTAATTTTTTTGATGGTGATGAGCTATGGTTTGAAACGGGTTTGGTTGGAGTAAAAATGCAAATTCCGATATTTTCCGGTTTTGAAAGAAAAACAAATGTGCAGGCTGCTCAAATCGGCTTTGAAAAAGCACAGCTCAGTTTACAAAGCGCAACACAAGGAATATTACTGGAAATTGAAAAAGCGAAAACAGACTATTTGAATGCGGAAAACGATTTTGATATTCAAAAACAAAACAACGAACTTGCTCAGAAAATATATAATACCGCTTTGATCAAATACCGAGAAGGGGTTGGATCAAGCCTCGAACTGAATAATGCGGAAAGCACTTTATATATGGCGCAAGGATCATATATTTCTGCCTTATACAATCTATTAAATACTAAAACCGCTTTAAACAAATCATTAGGATACAATTAATTAAATTCAACATACTATGAGAAAGACCTTATTATATCTAACCGTTATTCTTTTTCTTGCATCATGTGGTGCAAAAGAAACCAACGACAAACAGGCTGAACTGGATAAACTCAAAAAAGAGCACGCAGATATCACCGACAGAATTAAAAAGTTGGAAAAAGAAATTGCAGAGGCTGATACCACTAAAAAAGGACCAAAAGGCGAATTAGTTGTAATTTCCGAATTAACTACTCAACCATTTATACATTATATAGAAGTGCAGGGAAAAATAGATGCAGATGAAAATGTTACCATTACGCCTCAAATGCCGGGTGTAATTAATGCGATTTATGTAAACGTTGGCCAAAGTGTTTCAAAAGGCCAATTACTTGCTTCAACCGATAATGACGCCATGCAAAAAAATGTAGAAACATTGGAATCGCAACTGTCATTTGCAAAGGATGTTTACAATAAACAAAAGGCTTTGTGGGATCAAAAAATTGGAAGTGAAATTCAATTTCTTTCTGCAAAAAATAATGTGGAAACATTGGAAAAAAGTATATCTGCTGCTAAACAACAATTATCCACAAGTAAAATGACATCTCCAATTAATGGAATTGTAGATGCTGTGGATATTAAGATTGGTCAGATTGGCTCACCCGGATTTCAGGGAATTCGTGTGGTAAATATGAATTCGTTGAAAGCTAAAGGAGAAGTTTCTGAATCACATTCCGCAATTGTTTCTGTAGGTGATAATACAAAAATTATGATCACCGATCAAAATAAAGAGCTCGACGCAAAAGTAACATTCGCATCAAAAGTAATTAATGCGCAAAGCAGAACATTTACAGTGGAAGCAAAATTGCCAAGTGATCCTTCATTAAAACCAAATATGATAGCTGTAATGCGAATAGCAGATTATGAAACTGAAAATGCTATCGTTATTGATCTCAATATGATACAAAAATCCAGTGATGCTGATTTTGTATATGTTGCCGGTGAAGAGAACGGAAAAAAAGTTGCCGTTCGCAAAACAGTAACTGTTGGTAAAATATATGCTGGAATGGCAGAGATCACTTCCGGTTTGGTAAAAGGTGATAAGATTATAACATCAGGATATCAGAATGTTATAGCAGGTCAGGAAATTCAATATTGAACAGGAATTATGTTATCAACCCAATTAAATAAAATAGAAAAGGATCAAAATTCTTTTATTGATCAACACTGTTTTAATTAATTTAAAAATATTAATAAATGAAAAACGTATTCAAAGAATTTAAACCATCCAGCTGGGCAATAAATAACCGCACAACGGTATTTATTATAACCATCATGCTGACCGTTATGGGTATTTCCACCTATAATGGATTGCCAAAGGAGTTATATCCGGATATTACCATGCCTACCATTTATGTGGCTACTATTTATCCCGGGTCTTCACCTAGCGATATGGAAAATCTCATTACCAAACAATTGGAAAAAGAGATCGGTGCAATTAGTGGTGTAAATAAAATTATAAGCAGTTCGGTGCAGGATTTTTCCAGTATACAGGTTGAATTTATTTCGGGAACTGATATTGATGAGGCAAATCAAAAAGTGAAGGATGCTGTAGATAAAGCAAAACCAACTTTACCGAGCGATCTTGATCCTACTTTTGGGCCTAATGTGGCAAAGGTGGAATTTTCTGATATGCCTATCATGCAAGTGAATGTGAGCGGTGATTATGACCTTACCGGTATTAAAAAATATGCTGAATTAATTCAGGATGAAATAGAAAAACTTCCTGAAATCTCAAAAGTTGATATTATCGGTGCACCGGAACGTGAAATACAGATCAATGTAGATATGTATAAAATGCAAGCTGCTCAGATCACGATGTATGATATTTATGCCGCAATAAGTAATGAGAACAGAATTGTTTCCGGCGGAACAATCAAGGTAGAGGATATGCGCAGAAGTATTACCGTAAGTGGTGAGTTTGAGAATGTGGAGCAGATCAAAAATCTTACTATAAATAATATGAATAATTATGCAATTTATTTAAAAGATATTGCAGTTATTCAGGATGATTTTAAAGAACAGGAAAGTTTTGCAAGATTAGACGGCAAAAAAGTAATAACATTAAATGTAATTAAAAAAAGCGGACAAAATTTAATTGAAGCTTCCGATAATATTCATGCTTTACTCGATGAAATGTCGGAAAAAGATATCCCCTCCGATCTTAATATTACGGTAACGGGTGATACTTCATCAACAACAAGAACACAAGTTGCAGATCTTATTAATACTATTATCATTGGATTTATTTTGGTAACACTGGTACTCATGTTTTTTATGGGCGCAACAGATGCAATGTTTGTTGGATTATCAGTTCCGCTTTCCATGTTCATCGCATTTATTGTATTGAGTATTTTGGGAATGACAATGAACTTAATTGTATTATTTGCCTTTCTGCTCGGATTGGGTATTGTGGTAGATGATGCTATTGTCGTCATCGAAAACACCCATCGGATATTCGGGAATGGAAAAATGCCAATTAAAGAGGCTGCAAAAAAGGCTGCAGGCGAAGTATTTATGCCGGTTCTTGCAGGAACTATGACTACACTCGCTCCATTTTTCCCATTGTTATTCTGGCCGGGAATGATCGGTTCATTTATGCACGGTCTTCCGGTAACATTAATTGTTACGCTTACCGCATCATTATTGGTTGCTTATTTAATAAACCCTGTTTTTGCGGCAACATTTATGAAACCACATAATGACGAAGAAAAACCAAATCGCCGAAAGGCAATTATCTGGACAATTGTTTTCGCAATAATTGGTTTGATGATCACCTTAAGTGGAAGCCCGGTTTTAGGAAATCTTATTTTAACCATGGTTGCTTTAGTATGGTTTTATAATCTCGTTTTAATAAAAGCAGTAAAATGGTTTCAGCGCAAAGGCTGGCCATCTTTTCAAAACAGATATGCAAACTTTTTGAAATGGACTTTAAATCACCCGGGAACTTTATTTTTGTCAATTGTTGGTACATTGGTTATCGCAATTGTGTTATTAATTGCTAGGAAACCCGGTATAGAACAATTTCCGGTTGGTGATCCGAATTTTATATTTGCATATGTTGTAATGCCAACAGGAACTGATCAGCAAACTACTGACTCTGTAACACAATTAGTGGAAAGAAAAATTCAGGGTGTGCTTGGTGAAAATAATCCGCTTGTAAAATCAGTTATTTCAAATGTAACTATTGGTGCAAGTGAAGATCCTTTCGATCAAAGTGCATATACCAATAAAGGAAAAGTTTCTGTTGCTTTTATTGAACCTGCTATCAGAAGAGATCAAAAAACAGAACCTTATTTTGATAAATTCAGAGCTGTATTAAAAGATATTCCCGGTGCAGATATTACGGTTGGCGGTGAACAAAGCGGACCTCCGGCAGGTAAACCGATTAATATTGAAATAACAGGAGATAATTTTGATGATCTTATTGCAACCAGTAATAATATTAAAAGATATCTCGATGGTTTAAATATTGAAGGCATAGAAGAATTAAAAACAGACCTTCAGGCAAATAAACCGGAAATTACAATTGATCTCGATCGCGAACGCATGAACAGAGAAGGTGTTTCCACTTTTACTGTTGGTGGCGAAATTAGAAATGCAGTATATGGATGGGAAGTATCTAAATTCAAAGATGGAAATGATGATTTTCCAATTGTGGTTAGATACGATGAAGCGCAAAGAAAAAATATTGATCAATTAAAAGATCTGAAAATAACTTATCGCGATATGATGAGCGGACAGGTTCGTCAGATTCCATTAAGTGCATTTGCAACTATAGATTATAATACTACTTACTCCGGTATTAAAAGAATAGATCAAAAACGTGTGGTAACACTTGCATCTAATTTATTATCCGGATTTGAAAGTCAGCAACCTGTTATTATGAATCAGGTGAAGGAAGCATTGGCAGATTTTGAAACTCCGGAAGGTGTAACCATTGGTTATACCGGTGCAAGTCAGGATATGGAAGACACTATTAATTTTATGGGTGTGGCGTGGATCATCTCTTTATTTTTGATTATCATTATTTTGGTCGCTCAATTTAATTCCATTTCAAAACCTATCATCATATTTGTGGAAGTATTCTTCAGTATTATTGGTGTGCTTTTGGGATATGGAATATTCGATATGAATTTCTCCGCAGTAATGACCGGAGTTGGTGTTGTTGCACTACTCGGAATTGTTGTGCGAAACGGAATTCTTTTGGTGGAGTTTACCGACACACTCGTTGAACAGGGTATGCCGATTCGCGAAGCAGTGGTGGAAGCTGCAAGAGTGCGTATGACTCCTGTTGTGCTGACAGCAACCGCTACTATTCTTGGAATGATTCCGCTTGCAGTTGGATTTAATATCGACTTCATAGGATTATTCACAGAATTTAAACCTGACATCTGGCTAGGTGGTGAAAACGTAGTGTTCTGGGGACCACTTGCATGGACAATTGTTTTCGGATTGGGTTATGCAACATTTATTACTTTACTTGTTGTGCCTGTTATGTATTTATTAAATGACCGATTCCGCAATTGGGTGTTCAGAAAATTGGGGATCAAGAAAAAAGAACCTGAAACTGCAATGGAAAGGGAAGTTATTCCAGGATTATTGGATCAGGAATAAATGATAATAATATAAATTAAAGCGTCATCGGAAATGGTGACGCTTTTTTAAAAAGCTTCCGGTGATAAACGAATATCATCTACCAATAAAACACAACCAACAGATGTAGAGGATACACCAACTTCTAAACTGTTTTGAATAGAATTAAATAATGGAAGATTTATTCCCGTGATGGACATCAACGAAATTCCATCCTGCCATAATTCAATTATTCCGGTATTTGTTTCACTGAATTGGAAATGTACTTTTATTGTAAACCATTGGCCCAATGGAATCTCCGGTGCTGCTAAAGGAATATATTCTATTTTATCGCCAAATTTATTTTCTATTGCCAAAGCATTTCCATCCACAATAATTCTTGGGCCTGGACTTTGATCAAAATAACTGTTTTCAAAATCTGCAAAACTGAATGGCATTCCGCTCACAATAAAATATTTTGCTTCAAACCAAAGATCCATTCCTTTATTAAAATAATTAAATGTTCTTTCAATAGAAGATTTGGCAGTTATCATATTTTCAGATGGCGCAACACTGGTAAGTTGTATCACAGTATTAGAAGCATTTACAGGATCACTCACCACATCAATTCTGTTATCTAAAAAATCGCAGGTTTCATTTAATATACAGGCCCGAAGATCAACATATTCGTCAACAGTTTGCGCTAGCGGACTTTGTAAAACAAAACTATTCCAATGTTTGTCTGTGTCTTCAATACTTGTCGCCATCAGATCTAAAAATGTATCGTAATTCTCGCAATCATCAAAAAAACTGTTTGTTACAGGAAATAAATCGCCTTCCTCCGTTTGAATATACAAACCCGAATCAGAAAAAATATAAATGGAATCAAATCCCGGTGTAAAATATTGCACCAAAAAAGTACAGCCATTATCATCCTGAATATAGGCCTCTCCGCTATTTGTTACAATGCCGGTAACATCTGTTTCTGATACAAAACTTGTGAGAACATCCTGTTCATCAGGGCAACCTGTTGTGGCATCTCTGCAGGAGGATACACTTAAAATAACGGCAATTAAATTTGCACCTGTAAAGTTTAAGTTTCGCATTTTGTAATGATTTTCACCTGTTTAACGAGCAAAATTGCCCTTTTATTGACTGGTTCCTGACAAATATCACTATTTTGAAGTTAAATTGGCTCAATAGTAATTGTAATTTTGTGACATGCGCATTCTTCCATTATTGTTTTGTTTACTGGTAGCAGTTTTGGGAAGAACCCAATCTCCCTTCACTATTTATAACACAGATAATTCTTTACTGCCGGCAGATCTTGTTCATGTAATTTATATTGATGATGAACAAAACAAATGGATAGGCACAGAAAATGGTTTGGTAAAAATTGATCTGGATAATAATTGGACCATTTATAATAAGGATAATTCCGGTTTACCTGAAAATGATATCAGGTCCGTATTTTATGATACAGAGAATGCAATTTTGTATGTTGGAACATTTTCACATGGCTTAGCAAAATTTGATACCGATTGGTCCATCTATGATCCTACAAATTCACCAATCCCTGATTATCAAATACGAGCTATTGCAAAAGATCAAAATGATACCATGTGGATAGGTTCATTAGGTGGTTTATCTAAATGGGACGGCGTTGACTATTGGTTTACATATAATCCGGATAATTCTCCATTGCTCTCCACAAATATTCCTGAAATATATGTTGGGGAAAACAATGTGAAATATATCGGAACAATTAATGGCGGACTTTCTACTTATGACAACGGCATTGTAAATACCTATAAAACAACAAATTCGCTTATTAGCGATAATACAGTTCTTGGTATTGATGAAGATATAAATCACAACATCTGGCTCGCAACTTCTTTTGGAGGATTAAGTATACTCACACCCGATACCACATTTTTAAAGTTTACACCAAGCAATTCTGATATTGTGGATTGGTCGCTGAATGACCTGGTGATTGGCGATGACGATATTGCAACTGTTGCAATGACCTCAAAAGGATTTGAAATTTATGATAATATAAATTGGACATTATACGACACTTCTAATTCAGATTTACCCGACGATTTTTTAAATTGTATTGGGGCAGATAATGAAAATATAATATGGATCGGCACGGAAACTGCAGGGCTTGTGGTTTTTGACAAAACATTAATAAATAACATTGAAGAAACCAATAATTTTGATATTGCTATTTATCCTAACCCCGCTTCAAATTATTGTTTAATAACAGGTAAAATAGCGGGCGCAGAAATTTTAATATGTAATATGGAAGGAAAAATAATTTCCGAAAATAAACCCGGCAACAATTCAACATTTATTGATGTGTCAGAATTTAATTCCGGAAATTATATTATTAAAATAACAAATGATAAAACGAGTATCGTTCGTAAGATTGCAGTAATAAATTAATTATCCTGCAACATAGTTGCAATACAGTTGTTTTCATCAATGATCAGCCCGTTTTGAACAATTAAAACAGTATAATCAATTTTAAGAACAGAGTCTTCTAATGACCCGCTTCCACTAAATTCATAAAATATTTCAGGGAAAGTTGATACATAAAATTGCTGAAGAGGTATTATCACTTTCATGCCGGTAACTATTCCCGCCACTTCAAATCCTGCCTCGTATAATCCGGGCCATCCGAACATAATATCGCTGTAATTACTTGATTTATAAACTTCTAAGGTGTAGTCCGAAAGTGTTGCATCGCAGGCATCGGTAACAGTATAGAATCCTACATATTCATCCCGAACATCATATTCCGGAATCTCATCCCTTTCACAAGAGCTAAAAAAGAGTGGAGTAAAGCATAGACCAAGTAAAATCTTTTTCATATTGGTTAATTTGATTTGCAGAAAACCAAACACTATGCCATTTTTGTCTGAGACTTATTCAAATGTTAACTTTGGGACAAAATCAGGGTATGAACACAAGATCGGAAATTTTTTCGGAAGAAGAGTTTAATAGGCATATTTTACAGGGTATTCCTGAAGATCTTCCAATTGCAAAACAGGTTGACACGGCAATAAATCACGCCCCAAAAAGAAAGGATATTCTGAATAACGAAGAAAAAAAATTAGCTGTAAAAAATGCATTAAGATATTTTTCTGCAAAACACCATAAAATATTAGCAACTGAATTTGCAGAGGAATTAAAAAGGTATGGCCGAATTTATATGTTTCGTTTTCGTCCTGATTATGAAATAAAAGCGCGAAAATATTCCGATTATCCGCATAAAAGCAAACAAGCTGCATGTATCATGCTCATGTTGCAAAATAATCTCGATCAGGCTGTTGCGCAACACCCGCACGAATTAATTACCTACGGTGGAAATGGCGCAGTATTTCAAAATTGGGCGCAGTATTTAATTACCATGCAATATCTTGCAACCATGACCGATGAACAAACATTGGTTTTATATTCCGGTCACCCGATGGGGTTATTTCCTTCCCACAAAAATGCTCCGCGTGTTGTTGTCACAAATGGAATGATGATACCTAATTATTCCAAACCCGACGATTGGGAAAAATTTAATGCGTTGGGAGTTACACAGTACGGACAAATGACAGCCGGTTCATTTATGTATATCGGTCCGCAGGGAATTGTGCATGGAACAAACATCACCGTTTTAAATGCAGCTCGAAAAATAGATCCCAAAGCAACAGATTGCAGCGGAAAAGTTTTTGTTACAGCAGGTCTCGGCGGTATGAGCGGCGCGCAACCAAAAGCAACTGTAATTGCAAAGGGAATTTGTGTGGTTGCAGAAGTAAATACAAAAGCATTGAACACGCGTCATGCGCAGGGTTGGGTGGATGAAGTATATCGTGATATAAAATCCCTTATCGAAAGAATGGAAATTGCACGAAAAAATAAGGAAGCAATTTCGCTGGCTTACCATGGAAATATTGTGGACCTTTTGGAAAAACTCGCTGCGGAAAATATTAAAATTGAAATCGGAAGTGATCAAACATCTTTACACAACCCTTTTGCCGGCGGTTATTATCCTGTTGGATTAAGTTTTGAGGAGTCGAATACCATGATGGCAGAAAATACACCATTATTTAAAGAAAAAGTATATGCGAGTTTAATTCGACACGCAGAAGCAATTAAAAAATTAACTGCCAGCGGAATGTATTTTTTCGATTATGGAAATGCATTTTTACTGGAGGCTTCTCGTGCAGGCGCCGATATAGTAAATGGTGACGGAACATTTATTTATAAAAGTTATGTGCAGGATATTTTGGGGCCAATGTGTTTTGATTATGGTTTTGGTCCGTTCCGATGGGTTTGTGCAAGTAATGATGAAAATGATTTGCGCAAAACAGATCATATTGCTGCAAAAGTGTTGGAAGAAATATATGCAACTGCACCGGATGAAATTAAATTACAATTAAGCGATAATATTAATTGGATAAAGTCTGCAATGGATAATAAAATGGTAGTGGGAAGTCAGGCGAGAATTTTATACGCCGATGCTGAGGGAAGAATTAAAATTGCAAAAGCATTTAACGACGCAATTGCAAATGGCGAATTATCTGGACCTATTGTATTAGGACGCGATCATCATGATGTAAGTGGAACAGATTCTCCTTACAGAGAAACAAGTAATATTTATGATGGAAGTCAGTTTACTGCCGACATGGCAATTCAAAATGTGATCGGCGACAGTTTTCGCGGCGCAACCTGGGTGAGTATTCACAATGGTGGTGGTGTTGGTTGGGGAGAAGTGATTAATGGTGGGTTTGGATTAGTACTTGACGGAACAGCAGAAGCCGAAAACCGATTACAACAAATGTTATTCTGGGATGTAAATAATGGAATTTCCCGCAGAAGCTGGGCAAGAAATAAAGAAGCGATTTTTGCTATTAAGAGGGAGATGGAGAGAACAAAAGATTTAATCGTGACATTGCCGAATTTGGTAGAGGATGATTTGTTAAACGGCCTATTTTAAAAACCTTAAAGGTTTATTCGGACGTTACGTGTTATATACCAACGTTTGTTGGACTCATTTAACAAAAATAATTTTGTTAAATAATCTGACAAAAAATTTATTGCCAAATGGTTGTTTCATAATTTGATCGTAACGTTTACATATGAACAAGAAATTATAGTAATTAACCGAAAATGGCGAGAACAACTATCCGGATAATTTCTTCAACTTCAAATTAATTGCCTAGATTTACAGAATGCGACAAAAATGCAATACTTTCTTTTTATTATTATTTATTACTACGATTTTCTCTTGCAAAGACCATGAAGTAGAACCTGAAATTACTTATGGAACTCCGACTGGAGACAATATTGTCTTGTATGAAATAAATATCCGTTGTTTTAGTACTACTGCAGATTTTCAGGGAATTA
>CAZXBG010000057.1:0-22379 GCA_964638865.1 uncultured Chitinophagales bacterium
TCATTGGTACATTTCCTCATTGGTACATTGGTACATTTCCTCATTTCCTCATTGGTACATTTCCCCTCATTGGTACATTTCCTCATCGGTACATTTCTTCATTGGTACATTGGTACATTTCCCCTCATTGGTACATTTCCCTCATTGGTACATTTCCCCTCATTGGTACATTTCCCTCATTGGTACATTTCCCTCATTGGTACATTAACTTAAAACACCGCCCTCATCTGCAATCTCCCCAAATGTGTAACATCACTATCTCCTGTTTTTCGTCCTTCGTACGAAACTGTTAATTGAAGGATAGGAGATAATTTTCTGTCAATATTGAGGTTCCATAATATATTATTTCCATTTTGTAATCCCTCTAATATTGCATATCCAACCGGCGAATCTTCTATACCACTGAATTGAATGTTAACCAAAGAAATTTTTGAGGTAATAGTGCTTTTAGAAACAACATTATACCGAATATCAAATGTAAATTCATGACTCAATAAACTTTCAACACCTTCGGTATTTTCACTTTTTGTATATTGATAAAATACAGAAGTTCTGAATACAGAACCTTTTATATAAGTTAGTTTCGGTTCCACTGTGTAATAGGGAATGGTATAATTTTTTTCCGCAAATGCCTCTGATAATAATAATTTATTTCCCGTTGTATAAGCCAGGTTTAAAGTAAAAGGAGTTGCAATTTTATACCGTGTATTGATTTTGTGTTCTGATTTGCCTCTGCTTTCCGGACCTATTGTGATAACCTGTTTGCTGAAATTTTCCAAATAAGAATAATCTATACCAAATTTTGGAGACGAGCGGTTGAAATAAATAGTGTTCAACCAATACATATTTGAACTCACCAGCAAACTATCGTCAATGGTTGTAAATGGAACATAAGAATTAAAACTTTGATCATCCAAAACCTTTCTGGTTAATTGCAGTGATGATTGTGCTGCAAATTTTCCTATAAATCCGGCAAATCCACTTTTGTTGAACAATAACACTTTCGGATTAAGACCAATTGCATAATTGAAATTGCTGACATTCGATTGTATATATTCATCCGTTGGAATAAAAACCTGGATATAATTTCCTTCGTCGGCAAAAGCTGCAATTTCAAATTCATTTAATTCCGGAATGCCATTCGTATTGTAATCATTCCACGTGTAATTTCCAACTCCGGGTTCCACTTCAATAAAAGTATATTCTTTTTTGGGTTCCTGACCCGTTCCCAATTCATAAAAAATATCAGAGGTTATTAACCCTTTTTTAATTACAAAGGCATTTTGTAATCTTCCCAATAACGATTTTTCGGGTTCTAAAAATGTTAAAGCGGTATCTACTATTTCTAAACTTCTATATGCAAGTTGCCATGAAAATCTGTTATTTACATTCTCATTTAATGCTCCACTCAACGTGTAGGTGTTTCCTCTTGTTATGTCTGTAAATTTTCCGTTCAAAGGCAGCCTGTCGTTTCTCCTAATAATATCTCCATAAAATTTATTTACCGCAGTATCGGCATTGGAAATAAAATATTTAAATTGGTCGTAATAAAAACTATTGTTTAATAAAGAATCAGAATCGGCATATACATTGTTGTGTTCTCCTTCATAGTTAATACCCAATTTCCAATAATTTATTGCGGGAAATATTTTTGCAATGGAAAGATTTGGCCTTATAAAATTTGAACGTATTGTATCCGCATTGCTGTTCAAATAACTGCCACTTGCATTAATTATCCATTGTTTGGTTTCAATGGTTCCATTTAATGCCTGTAAAAATCCGCTATAGTTTTGTTCTCTTATAAATCCAGAAGATTGTAATCCAATATTCCAGGTTTCGCCACCAGCCAAATTAAACTTTGCATTGGTATAATATTCATTCGTTTTTTCTATGGAAAAAATATTCCAGTCGCGGTTAAATTCCACAGGTCTGTACCTTTCGGGCGGCGCGAAATTTTTTTCTGTAAATTCATAATTTATTGAACTGCTGAGTGTGGTTTTTTCGCTGAATTTATGAAGGTTCTGATATTCCGCTCTATATGCAAGCGCCGCATTATCAGCATTATTAATTTCACTGAATGTATTTACATCATTATTAGTAACTGCAATTTCTCCCGTAATAAAATTATTTTCATTTATCCTGTAATCACCTGCTGCAGTAACCATTTGCGATTTTTTGGGCGCATTTAATAAAATTACCGGTTCTGCATATCCCTGTGCTATTCCCGCAATTGGTGTTACCCATGTATACACCCTGCCATTTGCAAAAGTTGCACTCTGAATATAATTCCCATTATTTAATCCAAGCTCTGTGAATGAAAGTACATATTTAGCAGAATCGGGATTAACAGAATAAACAAAAACGGAATCAAATCCCAGACTATCCACCATTTTATACATGATACGGGAAGCATCAAATGCAATTGTATCCACTCCTGACGAAAAGGCATATTGCACCGAATCTCCCACTGCTTCCAAAATGGCCTTGTCAAACGAATCTATTGTTTGATCAAGAGGTTGATTTTTACTATCTTGTTCTGCATAAATATTTAACCGCAATTTTAATTTTTCATTTTCAGAAGTGTATTCTGAACCGGAAAATACAAGTGTTCTGAAATAATTTTTATCGGAATATTCAAACTCCACTTGTACCCGTTTATCTTTTGTCAGTAAAATATTGGGAGTAAATGTAATTTCACCGGCATTGTAATCAATTATGTAATCGTTCTCTGAACCTCGTACCAATAATTTCCCGTCAACAAACACTCTTTCTGTTCCCGCAAGAATAATAATAAAAGTTTCCCCGTTGTTGCCTTTTAATTTATAAGGGCCTTGATTGCCTTCCAAAATAGCCAAATCCTGTATTGTATAAATTCCTTTGGCGACCGCTAAATTCAGACCGGTATTTAAACTGCCTTTATTGGCTAAATCAAAGACTCCGGAATAACTTACGCCCTGTAATTTTTTATAATAATTTAAAAAATAACTTTTGGGTTTATATATTTCATAATCACCCATGGTAAGCGTTTGTTTATTTTTCGATAATTGGATAAAAACCTTATCAAATTCCTGTAATTGTTGTGTATTGCCTTCAGGTTGTATTGGAATATTATTATCAGTGATCGAGGCATTGATATTTACGTCATTTTGCAATTTTCCATTCATTTGCAGATTAAAATTGGAATTTACCACGATGTCCTGATTGTTTCCAAAAGATATACCTCTTGCAAAACTTCCTGAATAATCGAGACCTGTAATATTTAAATAGGGATCTGCATTTGTGAGTGAAACAGAGTAGGGGGTAAGGTTAATATTTGCACTGTCGAATAGGGCCGGATCCTTGTTAAAATACTTTTTAGTAAATAAATAGGGGAATACTTTATATTCAATTAAAACATTTCCTTCAATTTGATCTGAAAATTGAATAGTAGAATGGAAATGATCTATAATATAAAAGGATGTATCAATTATTTTATAATTGGGAATGGTGTCCTGCTCGCCACTTTTTATTTCCTCTTTAACTATAACACTTCCGGGAATAATACTTAAACTATCAATGGTGATCAATGCGTTTGAAACAGCTATGATCCTTTTTCTGTCGTTGCTTGTTTGGGCAAACAGATCACAGGAGGTGAAAAGCAGTAGTATTCCTAATAATATTTTAGTTGTACGGTAAATACCCTGTCGTTTTATGGTAAAGATAAACCCTTGACAGGAAACGAATAAAAAGACCGTATTCTTGTATCAGGAAAGGGGTTCCTGATTCAGGCGAATCACCTTTAAGGCACTTAATAATCTAATAATAGGATATGTAGGATCTATTTCAAACCATTTTATCCCAAAATTTGGCCTTGCCAATAATTTATGATGATTATTATGGTAACTCTCGCCCATCATAATAATATCAACAGGTAAAAAATTCTTCGAAGTGTCTGGGGTATCGAAATTCCTATAACCATATTTATGAGCAAAGTAATTGATGATAGCTCCATGCACCGGTCCTGTAAGAATGGTAACCGGAAGTAATAGCCACATCCACCATTGGGTTGCTATAAATGCATAAATAACCACGTAAATTGCAACCCAGGCAAGTCTGCTGAATCTGCTGCTCGCAAAATGATCAAAACTGCGCCAGCCAGGTAGATTTTTCATAAATTTTTCATCCACCTTCAATTTGTAGTTTTCAATATCGTTGTAGATTATTTTTGTCTTCCACATTAATGGAAATAATCCTTTTGTATAACTCGGTGAATGCGGATCTTCTTCTGTATCTGTAAATGCATGGTGTAATCTGTGTAAAATTCCATAGGCATAAGGGCTCAAATAGGAGGAACCTTGTGTAAGCCAAGTTAGAATGTAAAAGAATTTTTCCCATCCTTTAGACATAGTAAACATGCTATGCGCGGCATAACGGTGTAAAAAGAAGGTTTGACAAAAAAGGGATAAATACCAATGAGCAATAAAAAAAACGAGGAAGATGGTCATGCTTTACGACTTATATTTTAGATTAACTTTTTTTTAAGAGAATGCAAAGTTACCGATTTTAATCGACAAACACCGATTTATTTTCGGCTCTGCAAGTGCCGTTCTATTTGCCTTTTGTGATGTAAAATATGCAAATGCATGAATTCCAGGGTTTGATGTATCGTAATTCTGCCTGCCGAGGGGTGTCGAAATACTGCTTTTTTTAGTAAAAAGGTAGGAAATGACTCCAAAAGTTCACTAAGAACCCCATTTTGTTTACTCCATTCCTCCTGAATTTTCTCTATAGCGTTGGTTTCCTGAATAATATCTATTCCTCTGGGAGCCTTAAATTTAAGGTCACTTTTAAGCGCTGTATTCAACAATTTAGATCTGAAAAATGTGGTAAAATTTGTAGGTGGAATATTCTCCGGGGTTTGTAATTTTTTTAATAAATAATTATTGCAATTTTTTATCGCCAGATTTATATGTGTTAGAATCTGACCAACAGACCATTTGCCTTTTGAAATGGGCTCATTTAATTCTTCAGAGGTTAGCTGCGCACATTTATTTAGTAATATCTCAAAATCGTCGGTAAATTTTTTATATGTTTTTTCAAGTGATTTATGCATTATACAAATAACCGTATTTATTGCACTTTAGTTTGAACTATGCAGTGTGAATAATGTAATCTCCGGCAAAATTCCAACCCTTCCCGGATATCCTATTACACCAAATCCTCTGTTTACGTATAGGTGTTGTTCTTTTTTGGAATATAATCCCGCCCATTGTTTATAAAAATATTTAACAGGGCTCCATTTAATATTCATAAATTCAAATCCAAATTGCATACCATGTGTATGTCCCGAAAAAGTAATATCCACTTTTGCCGGATGATCTAATATTTCTGCTTCCCAATGCGAAGGATCATGCGATAATAATAAAACCGTAAATGCATCCTGAATTCCCTGTAGTGCATTTTCTAATTTACCATAAGTGTGGAACCTTCCTCTTGCCGACCAATTTTCAACACCTGCAACAACAATTTTTTCTCCATCCTTTTCAATATGAACATGTTCGTTTAGCAATAACCTCCATCTCATCTGTTTATGCAGGTCTTTTAAGGTTTCGAGATTTGCAATTTTATCTTCCGGATTTGACCATAACATATAGTCACCATAATCGTGATTCCCAAGTATGGAATACACTCCGTGCTCCGCTTTTAATTGTGCAAATATTTCTACAAAATCAAGTGCCTCTGCAGCTATATTATTTACCAGGTCACCGGTAAAAAATATTAGGTCAGGTTTTAATCCGTTTATTTTGTCTACGGCCTTCTGCACTGCTTTTGTGTCTGATAAGCTTCCGGAATGTATATCAGAGATCTGCACTACTTTTAATCCGTTAAAACTTTTCGGAAGTTTTAATAATTTCACAGGTACATTTCTAATTTTATAATTATAAACATTAAAAATTGCCCCGTAAACAAAGGTGAGTGTTAAAACTGCAGCAATGGAAAGCGTGATAATACTCCATATTTCAGATCGTCCTGTTCCGAATAGGAGCTCTGAATTTCCTAATAGAGATGTTACTCCATTCACTCCTAATTTGATCAATCTTACAGCATCTTCCAAAATCAATAAAAGTGATGTGAATATTTTCGGAATAAACAGTAAAAAGAAAACAGCCATCAACAACTGACGTGGAATTTTTATTTTTTCCTGTAATTTTAAATTAAAATATAGCAATATACTCAGAAAAATAAGCGCGGTGCCGCCAAAGTAAAAAAAGGGGAGGATATTACTTCCCCGAAATACTGTAATAAGTGCCTGATAGGCATATAGTTCAATAGCTAAAATGAAACTGAAAAAAAATATTCCTCTGGTATGCATTATGGTTTAACAATTTAATGATTATAAAGTTCTGACGAATCCGAGGCCGGTATATTTTATAATCTGCCTATTTTTGTTCGATGTTACACGATATCAAGGTGATAGAATTGGCGGGAGTGCTTGCCGGACCTTCAGTTGGGCTGTTTTTTGCCGAATTGGGAGCACAGGTAATAAAAGTGGAAAACCCCAAAACAGAGGGCGATATTACGAGAAAATGGAAATTGCCTGCGGAGGATATCAATGCTCCAACCTCTGCTTATTTTGCATCAGTCAACTGGAATAAACAACATGTTTTTCTGGATTACACCGCTCAAAATGACCTTCAGCAAATATATCTGCTTATCAAAGAAGCGGAGGTTCTTATCTGTAATTGGAAAATGTATGATTCCGTTAAATACAAATTGGATTATGCTACAATAAAAAAAATAAATCCAAATATTATTTATGCAAATATTTCCGGATTTGGAGAAAATGATCCAAGAGTGGCATACGATATTGTTTTACAAGCGGAAACCGGTTGGATGTTCATGAATGGAACGCCGGAAACACAAGCGCAAAAAATACCAATTGCCATTGTTGATCTTTTTGCTGCGCATCAATTAAAGGAAGGAATCCTGGTTGCATATATTCAAAAATTAAAAACAGGCAAAGGCGCGTTTGTTTCCGTTTCCTTATATGAGGCAGCCATTGCATCACTTGCAAATCAGGCAGCTAATTATTTAAACACAGGAATTATTCCTCAACGCACAGGATCATTGCACCCTAATATTGCTCCTTATGGAGAAATAATTACAACAAGTGATGGAAATGAATTTGTGTTGGCCATCGGCACTGATAAACAATTTTATGCATTATGTGCATTAATTGGTCGTGAAGATTTAATTAAGGATGTTAGATTTAATTCTAATTCCTCAAGAGTAATAAATCGCACTATTTTATTTGAATTGATAAAGGATACATTTCTTCTATTCAGAAGTGATGATCTTATTGAAAAATGTATAACCGCAAATATTCCAATTGGTGCCATCAGAAATATGCAGGAAGTATTTGAAAATTCAACTGCCTCAGATCTTATACTCACAGATGAGATCGGAAGTCGGGTGCGTTCCGTAATTTTTAAGATATCCTCAGAATAGTGATCACATGCCAAAAAGTCCGGATAATCCCCCACCCATAGCTGCTGATCTTGCCTCTGCTTCTGAAACATTTTGCGCCTTTTCCATTGCTCTTTCTATTGCAATCAGCAGCAGATCTTCCAGATGTTCCTTATCTCCACTTTGCATTAATTCGTCACTTATGGAGATGTGTTTAACCCTTTTTGTGCCGGTAACTGTTACCAGAACCTTGTATTTTCCGTCTCCCGATTCGCCCTCCACTGAAATTAAATCAAGTCTGGCCTGTATCTCGTCCATCCTTTTTTTCATTTCCATAGCTTTTTTCATGTCAAACATAACTTGCTTATTTTTTGTGCAAAGATAGGGGATTGATTAACTTTGCGCCAAAATTATTATATGAGTAAACGCAGTGCAAAAAGACGGATCCAATATGAAATTGGAGATGCAATTGAAGAATTAGTTGTTCACGGTGGAACAACAGATAAAAATTTCGACCAGAAAGCGGAGCAGATTTTTGCTTTACATGATCTCGCAATTTCACGCATCAATAAGGCAAAAACAGTGGAAGGCCGCAGTGCTACCAAAGCGCATTTCAAACAATTATTTGCCGAATTTAAAGACGGAGTTACTAAAGTATTAAATTCTTAATAACGCTACGGGATGTCAAAAAAAACGAATAAAAAATCAGAGTTACACATTAAAACACTAACACCGTTTTTACCGGAGCATTTATTTGTTGCACTTACCCCTGATAGAGGAAGGGCAGTATTTACTTCTAAAAAAATAAAAAAGGGTACCGTAATTGAAATAGCTCCAATGATCGTATTCAGCGAAAAGGATAGAAATGCTATCAACGATACATTTATTTATGAATATTATTTCGAATGGGGGAAAAGCGGAAGAAAGGGAGCGTTGGCTTTGGGATTTGGATCTTTGTATAATCACTCCTACACTCCAAATGCAAAATACAATCCTGATTTCGACCTGAATATTCTGGAATTTGAAGCGGTAAAAGATATTTTGCCCGGTGATGAGATCACCGTTAATTACAACCTTGATCCGCATGATGATACTCCGGTTTGGTGGGAGCGTGATAAAATTAAAAATAAAAAACAACACAGTTAAAATGTTTTTTAGGAAGTGTATCCTAACAATGGTTCTTTGTTTATCTGTTCATCTGGTTTTTTCTCAATTAAATCCATGGTGGATAGATAAACCACTTATTGATTCTGCTGAAATTAAAGCAGTTGCTATTTCCGACAGTGTGATCAGTTATGCTAAAACCTTTATGGGTGTTCCTTATATTTGGGGAGGAAATAACCCTGATTCGGGTTTCGATTGTTCAGGATTTATTTGTTACGTGTTCAATAATTTTGGCATCCATTTACCGCGCACTTCGGGGCAGCAATTTGACGCAGGTTACCCTGTTCCTTATAATGAAGCCCGGGCAGGCGACCTTATCCTTTTTGCCGGAACAGAAGCAGACGGAGGTGAACCTGCGCACGTTGGCATTGTGATATCTTACGATGAAAAAACAGGATTCTCCTTTATTCATACTTCATCTCCCGAAACTGGTGGAGTGAGAATAAGCAATGAAACAGGGGAAAAATATTATTACAAACGATTTTTAGAGATTAGGCGGGTCATTAATTTTGACTAAAAATTAATTCTGCTTATTTTGGCTGAATCAAAAATAAAGCATGAGCGATTATCTGCAAACCGGTATAGGCACCCTTAAAGAACTTTTTACTTTTCTTTCCGACCGATCGAAATCCAAAGATATTAATAAAAATAATATTCTGCGTGAATTGCGCGATAATTTAAAATTATTAGAACACCGCAATGTAGAAGGTGTAAATAGTAAGGCTATTATTGATGGACTTCAAATTAACGCCATTGCCGAAGCGTATAAACAAAATTATAATTTCGATAAATTATTGGACCACACCAAAAAATTGGAAAAACATTTTATCCTTAATAAACGGCAGGAAAAATACATTGGTTGGGATGCCGGAAAATTTATTTATAGTCTTGAAGGTAAGATAAAAGACCTCAAAAATTTACCTGGCCTTTATGCTGATATCTTAAAAGCACCGGTAAACCTTTCACTGCGTTTCGACAATCTCTACTACCAGACCGTTTTGTTCGTGTTATTCATCCGGAATAAGAAATAACAGGCCGTATCGGGCCTCCAAAGCCTATATTTTCCGCACTGTGAACAGATTTCAGATCTTTTTTTTGTTAATGCTGTAACTTTTTGTTTTACTCATTCGCCTTGTGCTGGTAAATCATTTAATTCAACTAAAAATTAACATTATGAAAAAGGTATTACTTGTTCTATTCGCAATGGGTGCAGCACTTGCAACCTTTGCACAAACCACACAGATCGATCAGTTCTTTCAAAAATATGAAGGTAAACCTGGTTTCACCTCCGTAAATGTTTCTGAAAAATTATTCTCCCTTGTTGCTTCTGCAGCTTCTGAAGATGTAGAATTACAATCTGTTGTTGATGGATTAAAAGGGATTAAAGTTTTAGTATATGAAAATGAGGAAGGAAATACAAAATCCGGCGAATATTACCGCGAAATTTCTTCAGCATTAGCACTTAATAGTTATGAAGAATTAATGACCGTTAATTCAGAATTGGATAAAGTGAAAATTATGGGCAAAATGGAATCCGACAAAGTAATTAATGAACTTTTAATTCTTTGTGATGCTGATGGTGAATTTGTTTTAGTGAGTTTATTTGGATCAATCGACTTGGAAAAAATATCCAAATTGTCAAAATTATCTGATATAAATATTGAAGGCCTTGACGAACTTGATAATTTAGAAGATAAATAAATAATCCGTTTTTACTAAACAAAAAAGATATGAAAAAGCTATTACTTCTTTTACCTGTTATAATGCTGATGACATTTTCGGGCAACAGCTTTGCATCAAACACACCGAAATTTGATGATAATTCCACTAAATTAAATTTATGGATACCCGGATTTCTTGTCAAAATGGTTGCCGAAATAGCCGAGGATCATGTGGAAGGGGAAGAGGCAGCAACGGTAGAAATAATGCGGAAATTTGGCGGAATAACAATTTCTATTCGGGAGGGAGAATATTACAGCGACAAATCCGACAAAAAGATGACCCGCAAATTAAACAGAATGGAAAAACGAAATTTTGAAGATCTGTTAAGTGTAAAAAGTGAAGACGCAAATGTTAATTTGAGCATTCGTGAGAATAAGCGGGGAAAAATAAAACGTTTAGTAGTATTAGTTGATGAACCCGGAGAAACCTTTGTATATGTAAAAATGCACTGCAGATTAACCCCGGAAAATATCGCCGACATCACAAAACAATTTGCCTCAAACTAAATTTTAATACTATTCATAGACCGAAGCAACATGCTTCCCAAACCGCAGATAGGAGTGTCTGCGGTTTTTTTTCTTATTTATTTAATCCGCTTAATGTAAATCAACGCCAATTAAAATTAAATGCTTCAATGTTGGATTTGTGGATTTTAAAGCGAAACTTTATACGTAAACACACCTGCAAACTCCCGCATTGGAATAATTTTTTTTTATTTGTGTTTGTAAACTATGTTAGATGCTTTTAAGTAAATCGTTGCCCTTCGAATTTTACTCTATCCTCATCCACCCCATCACCCTTCTATTCATCACCTTCCATTTCCCATCTATAAATACCAATTTCAATTCTTCTCTTGGTGGTGAATCAGGCCCGTTGTTTTGTGAAATGATCTCAATTTTATTTTCATATACGTTGGAAATTATTGCAATATGTCCGTATTTATTTCCAATATGTCCGTCAAAAACTAAAATATCATCAATTGCAGGTTTTTTAAAACTGGGATTTGAATATTGAACGAGATCGCGCATTTCATTGTAGAATGCATCAGGTAAATTGGCATCAAAAATATCTTTTGCATTGCCACCGGGTGTTGGCATTACATGATTAAAATGTTCATAATAATATCTTTTTACAAATTCCACACACTGCCATTGCAAACCGATACTGTAACCATCTTTAGAAATATTTCGTGCAGTTACATTGGAAGTCTCTCCATTGTAATATACCACTACATGGTGTAAAGAATCGATGGGGGTTCCAATTTCATATTTTATTGCTTCAGGGAAAACTAAATTTAAAGCTTGTAATATAAATAATGCAATAGCTAGACACAAAACAACTATGATTGTGTATACAATATTCAAATTTCTTGTAGCCGTGTGTTTACCCGTTATCATTCCGTAATCTTCTAACGAATTTACTTAATATATTGGTATAGATGTAATTAGGGCGCAATTTGAATAAAAAAGGCCACCCTTTAGTGGCAGCCTTACTATCAATAACCTAAAATTCTCAGAATTTGAAAGTAATACCAACAGTTCCGATGATCATATCAGTTTCTGATTCCTTTGGAAATGCTGCAATGGAAATATCTTCTTCATCCACATCATCCTGAGTTGTTGGAATGGTATTAAAAACCACTTCCCATTCGTCAATATCATCTTCTACAAAATAGGAAGCACTCCCGCCTAATGAATAGGCAACCCTCACATCTATAAGCATATTTTCATTCAGTTCTATCATTAAACCGGCTGCACCTCCATAACTAAATGTCCAATCGGAATTCTGTTTTGAACTGGTGATCAGCGGATTATCTTCTTCACTTAAATAATATTCTTCCGATTCGTCATAAATTGATGTTCTGGTAGAGAAATTGTTAAATCCTAAAATCCCATCAATATAAGGTTTAAAAAATTTGGTAGGCGACTGAACACGTAAATTTAAGTGTCCAGTTGATATCGTATTAGATGTTTCAATGCGCATAGGGAAAAATATGGAATCAATCGGTATGTCATCAACCGTGATGTAAGCCGTAAATGATTTATCCTCCGTTCTAAAACCATTATTCATAAAGGCAAGGTCAAATCCAACTAGTACCGGAATTTTAACCGAGGGTTGGAAAAAAAGGTTGAAGCCACCCCCAACCGCTACTTCATCATTGTAGGTTTTAAATTCGTTAATCGGGATTCCCAAATCGAAATTCAGACCAAAAAAAACTGCCGATTTTTTAACCGGGTGTGTGGTTTGGGCCTGGAGAGTAAAGCCTGTTAATGCGAAAACAACAGAGAGAGTAAGTTTTTTCATAATTGTAAAATTAGGTAATAAATGTGTTGTTTATAACCACTTTTTTTTCTTGTAAATGATGAACTGTATGATCGTGATTAGGATCATAACAGCCCAAACACCCGCATAACCATATCGCCAAGTGAGTTCGGGCAGATTTTCAAAGTTCATTCCATAAACGCCCACAAGAAAAGTTAAAGGGATAAAAATGGCAGAAATCAATGTGAGTACCTTAATGATCTCATTCATGTGGCTATTCATATTGGCCATATTTGTTTGTACCAGGTCAGCTAAATATTCGCGGTCGGTATCAATTTGGTTAATAACCTGATTAATATGATCCTGCAAATCACGCAAAAAATGTTTTGAATCGGGTTCAATCAGAATAATATCCTCCTTCATCAACTTTATTACCACCTCCCTTAAAGGTGCAATACTGCGTCGTAAATAAATGAAGTCTTTACTGATGTGATGAATAGCGGTTAGGTGATTATTATTTTTTTTAATAAAAATATCATTCTCAATTTTATCTAATTCGGCAGAATAATGATCCAGTACTAGGAAATAGCTATCGACAATTGCATCAATTAAAAGGTATAACAAATAATCAGAACCTTTTTTGCGCACTCTGCCTTTTCCGGTGCGTATTCTGTCGCGTAAAATTTCAAAATAATCTCCCTCATCTTCCTGAAATGATAATACAAAACCGTCGCCAAGTATCAAACTGATCTGGTCGCGCTGTAATTGATCATTTTCAAAATAAAATTCATTTAAGGTTACATAAATTATATCATCCTCCGTATACTCGTCTACCTTGGGTAATTGGAAAACATTTAAAATGTCTTCCTGAATAAGATTATGCAGTTTATAAAATGTACCTACCTCTGCTATTATTTTTTCATTATGTAATCCATTGATATTTATCCAGGAAATGAAATTTTTTGGTGGTTCTTTAAAATAATTTCCGGTTTTGGTATAATTTTCTTCAGTGAATGTAGCTTCATTATAATTGATAATGGTGACACCTATTTCTGTATCTCTTTTATTACCCGTATATACAGGAGTGCCCGGAGACAATCCGGTTTTACGCCGGCGTGCAGTTTTTTCCAATTTTACTGAAATTGGTTTTTTATTAGGATTATTCATGCGCGATTCTTTTTTTATAGGAATTCCCGAAACTTTTCCATTTCATTTTTATCACTCCATAAACAGCTTCTTTAAAAATACCGCGGCTCATTTTAGAAATTCCTTTTTCCCGGTCTTTAAAAGTAATTGGTATTTCCAGCAGCGAAAATCCACATTTCCAAGCAGCAAATTTCAACTCTATTTGAAATGCATAACCAATAAATTTTATCTTATCCAGATCAATTGTTTCCAATACCTTTCTTTTATAACAAACAAATCCTGCAGTGGTATCTTTAACTGGCATTCCGGTTATCATTCTTACATAAAGCGATGCACCTTTTGAAATGAAAATTCTGTTAAATGGCCAATCCTCTACATTTCCATTTTTAACATATCTTGAACCAATTACAACATCGGCTCCATTTTGACAACTTTTTAATAATCTGGGCAGATCAGATGGTTTATGAGAAAAATCTGCATCCATTTCCACAATATATTCATAATTGTTTTGCAATGCCCATTTAAATCCACTGATGTACGCGGTACCTAAACCTAGTTTACCGGGTCTTGTTTGTAGAAATAATCTCCCTGGATATTTGTCGGTCAATTGGTCTACTTCCTTCGCCGTCCCATCAGGGGAATTATCATCTATAATTAATACATGCAGTTGTTCCGGTAACGACAAAACGGCATGTATCATTTCGACAATATTTGCCTGTTCATTATAAGTTGGTATGACGATAAGTGAAGCGGGCAACGTTAATTTATTTTTGGATTTTTAATTTTGAACTCTATCATTTTTAATTTTAATTTAGTGTGTAACGAGAAATCACTTTTGTAGATCCAATCAAAATATTGGGGCTCTCGCTTATAAACATCCGCACAGGATTGTCCGTTGTGTTTTCCAAAATTAAAATATTCAATCCCATCCTTTAAAATCATTCTTCTTCCAAAGTCTACAAAATCTCCGTCTTTGGTAAATTCATGTAACGATTGAACGTCATTTTTTAGTTGGTCCTTGTACATCTCCAATTGTCCAACTAAAACTTCATAAGTTGCCTTTACATCAGCTTCTGCACTGTGGGCGTCAATTAATTCCTTGTTACAAAAAAACTTGTAGGCTGCTTCCAGGGTTCGTTTTTCCATTAGGGTAAAAATTCGCATCACATCTATATAACGACGGTTTTCATCAAAACCTGTATCCGCCCTCAAAAATTCTTCTGCGAGCATTGGAATATCAAATTTATTGGAATTATATCCCGCCAGATCACAATTATTTAAAAAGTCGCGCAATTCAATAGCCACGTTCTTAAATTTTGGCGCATCTTTAATATCTGCATCAAAAATTCCGTGGAAAACTGACGAAGCCTCCGGTATATGCATCTCCGGATTTATACGTAGGGTTTTTGACTGCTGACTGCCATCAGGTAGTATTTTCAGGATACTGATTTCCACAATTCGGTCGCTGCTTAGGTTTATTCCTGTTGTTTCAAGGTCAATAAAGGCTAATGGTTTATCTAGTTTTAACATATATATCGGCAAATTTATGCCAAAATATCAAATTCGAGGTTATCAAAGTTTCCTGAACTCATTAAAAGAAAATTTGTATTCGCATTCTTTAACATTTTAAGCAACTTTGCAAGTTGTTTAGAATTATTAATAACATACAATGAATCATCGTTAAAAAAATGTTTTACTTCATCAGGCATGAGTTCGGGTAATTTTTTTAATTCCACAGTATGCGGATTAAAATATACGATCCTTACATCGGCTTTGTTCATGGTATTTTTATAATGTGTAATAAATGTTTTGTTTAAACTGCTGAATGTATGAAGTTCCAAACATGCAACTAATGTTCTTTCGGGATATTGCTCTTTTACCGCATCTACAGTTGCCTGTACTTTAGATGGGGCATGAGCAAAATCACGAAATACAATTCCATGTTCATTTTTGTACAATATTTCCAACCTTTTAGCAGCTCCTTTAAACGATTCCATTGCTGTATAAAATGTTTCATTCTCAATATTTAATGCATTACAAACCAGGCGGGCAGCTTCCATATTCTGCATATTGTGTTTCCCGAAAATTTCGAAAATATATATTTTATTTTCAAAGTTGAGATGAAAAACATTGTTCTCTAAATAATAATCGGGGGTAGAATATTTTTTTATTACTGCTTTAACTTCTGCTTTAATTAGCAGTGAATTAATATTCTGATCCTCTGCATTCAGAATCAATAACTTTTGTTCCGATAAACTTTCCATTAAAATTTTAAATTGATCTGTGTAATTTTCAAAGGTTGGAAAAACATTAAAATGGTCCCATGCAATGCCACTAATTAAAGTTATTTGTGCTTTGTAATGTAAAAATTTAGGACGTTTATCTAAAGGAGATGCAAAATATTCATCTCCCTCAATTATTATTAAAGGTGCATCACTAATTTGCACCATGGTTTCAAAACCGGCAAGTTGCGCACCAACCAGATAATCAAAATCTTTTTTTTGTGTTTTCAAAACATGCATGATCATGGAGGTTATAGTAGTTTTACCATGGCTACCACAAACTGCCACCCTTATCTTATCCTTACTTTGTTCAAAAACATATTCCGGGAAACTATAAACAGGTAGCTTTAATTCAATCGCTCGCTGTAATTCCGGGTTATCGGCTCTTGTATGCATTCCCAATATCACAGCATCCAATTTATGGTGGATATTTTCAGGATCCCAACCAAATTCTTCCGGTAATAATCCGTGTTTCTTCAATCGCGATAAGGAAGGTTCAAAAATCTCATCGTCGGAACCCGTAACGGTCAATCCTTTGGTTTTTAAAGCTATGGCAAGATTGTGCATAACGGCACCACCTATTGCGATCAGATGAATTTGCATGAGCCGAAGGTAAAACAATGTAACAAAACATCAATTGGTGTTTCTGTGGATTGCGAAATTTGAAATAAATTTTGTTTCTTTACGTTAGTTATTGAAAAGAAAGAAATGGTTGAACTTTTCCTCAATTATTGAAGTTAACCTCTTAATTTTATATTTTATGTATAAATCAGTATCAATTACCAAAGTTTTTTTTGCAGCCGGATTAGCTGTGATTTTAACATTTTCATTGAGTTCATGCGGTTCCAAAGAGGGCTGTCCAAATAAAATTACAGAAGTTGGCGGTGTTAAGTTGGGTACAAACACCTGACCAACATTGAAACGTTCTTTTAAAGCCTGATCAAACTTACATGATCAGGCTTTACTGTTTACAGATAGGTGAATTCTATTACTTTCTTTATTTCGTCCGATAAACTCAGTATTACAGGACAAGTTCGGGCGGAATTTTCAAGAATTTGTTTTTGTTTGGCATCCAGTTCAATTGGAGGAATAGTAAGCCTACAGTGAATCTCAGCTATTCGTCGGGGATTACTCGCCATTATTTTGGTAACCTCTACAGAGGTTCCTTCAATAGGCAAATGATGTGTTCTAGCAGCAATTCCCATGATGGTTAACATACAACTTGCCGCTGCTGTTGCCATGAGGTCGGTTGGCGAAAAACCTTCCCCTTTCCCCTGATTATCAGGCGGAGCATCCGTAAAAATCTCGGTGGAAGACGATAAATGGGTGGCAATTGTTCTTAATTCGCCGGAATACACTACTTTTGATATAACCATGACAATATTTTTTTTCTGTTAGCAACTAATTTCAAACAAAATTCGTAATATTATCCGATGAAATGTGGTTTGATTTTTACTTTGATGGTTTTAGCGGTATTCAGGGGGTTTTCTCAGGATACGACGATAACGCTTGAAAATAAATCAAAGCCTGTTATTTTAAATAAAATAACATCCCCTTCCAACAAAACGAAAAGTATTGGATACGAAAATGAATTTAGTATGGGGGGGAAATTAAGCACAACGGGTTGGAGTATTTTTGGAGATTATACAAAGGATATTAATCTCGATAAAAAACGCGTATATTATTTTGAATTAGGATTTATCAACGACCCTAAAGAAGCAAAACGCGTAAATGAATTTACCATTGGCCCGGAATCTCCGAAACCATTTATTTACGGTAAACAAAATTCCTTTTTTAATTTAAAAGCAGCACTTGGACAAAAACTGATGATAGGTGAAAAGGCTGAAAAGAGTGGATTTCAGGTTAGTTTTAATTATGCCGGAGGTGTTTCAGCAGGATTTATTAAACCGTATTATCTGGAAATATTTAATACTACCGGCGAAACCAGTGATCTTACAAGAGCAATTAAATATACACCTGAAACAGAGAGTTTATTTCTGGATGCTACAAGTATTTATGGCGCTTCCGGTTTTAGTATTGGGTTTAATGAAATTAAATTTGCACCCGGTATTTTTGCAAAATCAGGATTTAATTTTGATTGGGCAACTTATGATGATTTTGTAAAATCAATGGAGGTGGGATTAGGCACTGAGGTTTATTTAAAAGAAATTCCAATTCTAATATCGGAAAACAATAAACCCTATTTTGTTTATTTATATCTGAGTTTACAATTTGGCAAGAAGTGGTAAAAAAGGTTGAAGAAAAATGATCGAACTGGCAGTTGTAGAAAATTCTGAACGTCTTAGGAAGCCAAAATGGCTTAAAGTAAAACTTCCCACCGGCGAAAACTATCGAAACGTTAGACAAATTGTTGACGATCACAAGTTACATACAATATGTGAAAGCGGCAATTGTCCGAATATGGGCGAATGCTGGGGTGAAGGAACTGCAACTTTTATGATTTTGGGCAATGTTTGTACCCGTTCCTGCTCTTTTTGTGCAGTTGCAACCGGCAGACCAACAGAATTAGACCTTGAAGAACCCGAACGTGTTGCCGACGCCATCAGACTCATGAAAGTAAAACACGCCGTTATAACCTCCGTAAATCGCGATGAACTCGCCGATAGAGGAGCTTTTGTCTGGAATAAAACAGTCGTGGAAATTAAAAAACAATCGCCAACAACAACTATAGAAACATTGATTCCTGATGTAAAGGCAAATTGGGATGCATTGATCACTATGATTTCTCCCGGTCAGGAGGTGGTTTCTCATAATATGGAATCCGTTAAAAGGCTTTACAGACTTGTTAGACCTCAGGCTAAATACGAAAGGAGTCTTGAGCAGATAAACAGAACAAAACAATTTGGAAAAAGAACAAAATCGGGTGTAATGTTGGGCTTGGGAGAAACGCAGGATGAAGTATATGCAATTATGGATGACTTGGTTGAAAATGGATGTGATGTGCTTACCTTAGGCCAATACTTACAGCCAACAAGGATGCACCTTGAAGTGAAGGAATTTGTTACTCCCGAAATGTTCGAACATTACAAAGAGATTGGTTTGAAAAAAGGATTTAAATACGTTGAAAGTGGTCCTCTTGTCAGGTCTTCTTATCATGCCGAAAGACACGTTTTTTGAGTTTTAAAAGGCATAATTTATTCCAAATATGTAATTAAACAGTCATAAAAATAAAGTGTTTAATTAGTGTTAATTTTATTTCATATTTTTACCAAAAATAGCGATACATGAAAAGGAATTTTACAATCTTCGGTCTTTCATTACTCAGTTTGGCCCTTGTTTCATTTTTCCTGGTTAAGGGATACAGAGCTGATGAAGTTGCAGGAATGCCAGATGGAACAATTGACAGGTATAACGCAAGAGCGGAAGTAAAACTGGCAAGAGTTGATGGTTATGCGGAATGGCTTAACAGTATGCGTGCAAATCCTCTTACCGGAAAGGTGGAGGAAGCTGATGTTTTAATGGCACGTGATCAAATGAGGGAATATCAGACGAAAGTAAATAGCGGAGATCGCGGCGGTTCCCTTTTGAACCTTGCCTGGGAAGGATTTGGTCCTACCAACGTGGGAGGAAGAACCCGCGTTATTTTGATCGATAGAGAAAATCCTGACAGAATGTATTGTGGTGGTGCCAGCGGAGGAATATTTTATACTGATAATGGTGGTTTAGATTGGCTTCCTCACCCACAAAATGCTGAATTCAGTTCATTGTTGGTTTGTGCTATGGCGCAAGCTTCCAATGGAGATATTTACTTCGGAACAGGTGAGTACTGGGCTGATTATTATGATGGAAGTTTTGGAAGTTATACACACGGTTTTGCCGGCGACGGTATGTTCAAAGCAACTGCTGTAACCGGAACAGACCTTCCAACATTTACTCAATTAACTGCAACAATACCAACCCCCGGAGAAATTGGCAGCAGTTCGGGTGCAACTTGGGCTTATGTTAACAGAGTAGTTTGCAGTCCTATCGATGCAAACACTATAGTTGCAGCAACAAATACAGGATTGAAAATTTCTACGGATGGAGGTTTAGTATGGAACAATTGCGAAAGTGATGGTTCACCATTATCTGCAATTTCTGATGATGCTGCATTTGATAATGAAGGTTATTTACATGCAATTTCCGGGAGTCTTCGCAAATATTATCGTTCAACTTCTCCTACAGATCCGGGTACTGTGGAAGAATTAGGCGCAGGTATGCCAACCGGAAGCATAAGAAGAGTGCTGGCAATAGCTCCTTCCGATAAAAATTATGTTTATGTGTATTCTGCTAAATCTGGAACCTTTGGTTTGCAAGGTATTTACCAATCAATAGATCATGGTTCAAATTTTACCCAAATAACGGAGGAAGCTTCAGATTTCTTCAATCCAAACGGAACTTTAGCAAATGCTAAATGGAACCTTTGTATTGCCGTAAGTCCTGTTGACCCACAAAGAATTTATATTGGAGGTCAAATACAATCATGGACATGGGTTGGAATTTCACAAAGCTGGACACCAATGACAAGTTCAGGATTTCCAACCTGGTATGCTAAATATATTCATGCCGATCATCACTTTATAGTATTCCATCCTGAAAATCCGGAGATCATGTATTTCGGATCTGATGGAGGTGTTTCCAGAACAGTTAATGCTTCCGCACAATATCCTGATTATGGTACTTTAAATAAGGGTTTGAACTTATATCAGAGTCATGGTATAGCAATCGGAATTGAAGGAGAAGCAATGGGTGGATCACAAGATAATGGAACACAATATGTAAATTTTGACCTCAATAGCGAACTTCAATCTGTGGAAGTATTAGGTGGTGATGGTGGAAAAGCAGAAATATCAAGAATACGACCTGAATATTTGTTCGCAACCTTTTTCTCGGTAACTGCAAATGGAAATGGAGCTGTATTGCGACGCTCCGTAAATGAAGGTGCATCAATGACTTCCATCTACGATTGTAATATCGACGGTGGTGTCGCAACATGTACTCAAGATGGTTTGGCTGATGGCGGAACCGATTTTGTTACACCTTTTGTATTATGGGAAAATTATGACCTATACAGCACCTTTGCAGCAATACTGTTAGGTGAAGCTGTTGAATATCCTGCAGGTAGCGGGACCTTCTATTCTGAAGGTGATGTGGTAAATTATGAAGGTCGTGATATTCTTTTAAATAAATCAGGATTATCTGAGTCAAGACTTTACCAAAGCGTAAAAAATAATCTTTGGGTAACCAATGGTGCGTTATTCAATTCAACAGAAGCACCGGCTTGGTTTAAAATTCTTCCAGGAACTTCAGGTTCAATTAGTGCAATTGAGTATGACAAATCAGGAGATATTGCTTACGTTGGAACAGAAAATGGAAGACTTTACAGAGTAAGTGGCATTTTAACTGCCGCTTTAGAATATGTAGATGCAGATGGAAACCCTGAAACTGCGGCTACTTTTAATGCAACAGAATCAGGAATAGTTTCCTTTACTTATGCTAATATATTCCCCGGTAAAATAACCGGTTTAAGTATTAATCGCGATGATGCAAATGATATTGCAATTTCAATTGGCGGTTACGGAGTTGATCAGAATATATGGTACAGCGATAATAGTTTAGATGGTGATCTGGCTACTTTTGAATGTTTATCTGACGGTGGTTCTTTACCTAATATTCCTGTATACGATATTTTAATGCATATTGAGGATAATGATAAACTTTTAATCGGAACAGAATTTGGAGTTTGGAGTTATTCCATTACTTCAGGTAGTGACTGGACTCAGGAAACAGGAAGTGTTGCTGGTGGTGTTGGACCAGGAAATGTGCCAATATTTGAGATCAGAGAAGATTGGATACGTGAAACAGAATGTAATGCAATTTATATCGGAACTCATGGAAATGGATATTACCGGGCAACAAATCTTGCTACCGCAGGTTGCGACTTTACAACGGTAAGTTCGGGACCTATTCAAGAGGAAATCATCGCAGGTATTACTTTATCTCCAAATCCTGCCGATACCTATACAAATGCAAATGTTACTGTTTCTGAGCCAACCTTAATGGCTATAAGCATTGTAAATATGTTGGGAAATACAGTAGCTAACTTTGGATCTGCAAATTATACAGAAGGATCGCATACTATCTATCTTGATGTAAGGGAGCTTAATCCGGGTTCTTATCTTGTTGTATTCAATGCCAATGGAGAAGTGGTTTCCCGCAGATTGGTAGTCTTATAAACTATTAAAATAAAAATACTCAAAACCCTTTCCGTTTTATTGAAAGGGTTTTTTTAGTGCGTCAAGCATGAGTATCAGCTATTGGGTTTAAGGGGTCAAATTCATTTTCTGGGGAGCATCT
>CAZXBG010000058.1:0-22190 GCA_964638865.1 uncultured Chitinophagales bacterium
AATAGAGGATTGTCCCCAACTTTTAATATTGACCCTTTATTTTGGGTCAACACTATAATGGTTGATTAAAAAAATAAAAAAATCCCGGAATGACTAAATATTCCGGGATTTTTATTTGAGTAATATTTCCTTTTAGGATTTGGGAATTTTTAAAATCATTTCATTCCACCACCAATTGTTGTTTCCATTTTTGATCGCCGATCTGAAATTCGACAATATATACTCCGGCAGGTATTGTGTTATTTAATGTTACCTCCTGATTAGCGGAGCCCGACATTACGGTAGTGTTTTGCGAAAATATCTCAGCGCCCAGCATGTTGAGGATGTTTATTCTGCCCTCTCCAAAATATGTTGAATTACTGGAAAATCGCACAGTGAAATTATTTGTAGCCGGATTTGGAAATAATAAAATTTCAGCATTATTTAGATAAGGGATCTGTTCTGAACCTTCTTTTAATGTTTGAATTATCAAATAATTTTTTGAAGTGGAGGCGCAACCATTGAGGTCGATTACCTTACATTTATGATTCCCCGGTAATCCTGCATTAAATTTATTATTTGTTGCTCCCCAAATAATTACATCATTATAATACCATTGATAAGTATGCCCTATCACTTTTTTCACAGAAAGTTGCACAGGATTATTAATGGTAAGATCATTTGATAAAGAGGAGTTTTTAACCTTAGGTTTCACAACGATAAATTCGGAAACTACTGTAGGTGCTGATTCCGTGATGCAGCTAGCCGGAGCGGTAAATTTTGCAACATATGTTGCGGCGCTGTTTGCATTGTAAGTGTAATTTACGGCACCTGAAATAGCGATTCCGTTTTTAAACCATTTTACACTGAAGCCAGGTATGACGGGTGAGGCAGTTAATACAACCGAACCGCCCGGGCAAAAAGTAACAGGCCCGCCAGCAGTTACAATTGGTGTAATAACCACATCGTCGAAAATAAGATCACAATTATTATCTATACCATCGCAATAATCTATTGCAGTAGGATTAATTAATGCATTTGCATCATTACAATCGGTGGAGTCGAGAACATAACCTGCTACTGGGAAAAGGCTAATAACCAAACTATCTATATTACCAAAAAGATCTTCATCTGCATCCTGATACCAGTTTTTCAAAAAAATGCCATCATCAATTAAACCATTACAATCCTGATCAAGACTATCCTCTATTTCATAAACACCTGCTAATCCACAGGATCTCATATCCATAAGAGCGGTATCACCCAAAGCAACCAGCGAACTATCAAGTAGCATCCTATAATACTGTATAGTTTGCTGGTAATCAGGGTTTAATATTTGATTTGTCTGTTGATAAGGATCTACAGTAAAATCATAAAATTCCTCTGTAAAACAATCACATTCGGATTTTAGGTATAAATGATTAAAACTGCGTATACCTCTTAAATCGGGTACGTCAAAACCGGTATCTAATGGATCATCATCACCACCATATTCATACCGTGCAAATTTTCTAAGAGTATCAGGCTCCGCGGCAAGTCTCAAAGAATGACCCTCAAAACCAAAAGTATTTGGCACATCAATAAGATCTAAGAATGTTGCCGGAATATCAATCAGTTCAATCATTTCATCTTCAATTACCGTGGAATCGTTAAACCAGGGAGTATATTTAACAAATAATGGAACATGGAATGATTCTTCCAGCGCAAATACCTTCGCACGCATTTGGTGTTCTCCACTGATATAACCATTATCGCTTGTATATAACACAAAAGTATTATCATTAAGACCCTGATCATCCAAATGCGTATTAATATCGCCTACCACATCGTCAACCCCTTTTATACAGGCTAATCTGTCTTTAATAAATTTTATAGTAGCCGCAGAATCTTTCACCCAATTACTGGTTGCTTCATAATAAAAATCAGGGTAAAGAGTTGGGTAAGGTTCCCAAGCCGGAGGAAGCGGCATGTCAAAGTCATCATAAATATGTTTATATGCAGTTTGTACGGTATTTGGCGGATGAGGCGCAAAAGGGAAAAAGAATAGTGCAAATGGCCTGTCATTGTGAACTTGGGTGGAATCAAGAAAATCATTCACAAAGTTGCCCAAAACGTTTGTGCAATGTTGCGAATAGAATGTATTTACTCCATTTACGGTATAATAGGTATTAATATATTCATCTTCGGTCATAGTAACGTAAAAGTCAAAATCTGTTGGCTGACCGAATCCCTGTCCGTATTTGCCGAAAAAACCCATATAATAACCTTGGTCGTGTAATATTTTAGTTATGGTAGCAAGGGAATCAGAAAAGTCGTAATTATTATTCTCCACCCCATGCTGATGTGCATACAGGCCGGTATATATAGATGCCCGGCTGGGAGCACACATCGGAGTTGGCGCATAGGTTTTTTTAAAATTTACCCCTTCATTAGCTATTCTTTCAATAGCGGGCAGTTCAAACCAGGAAGGTGCTCCTGTTGGCCGATACTCGTCATATCGACCATCATCCACCATTATAAATACAATATTGGGATTTGAAGGCGGGGGAGTTTGTGCAAAACTTTTCCCTAAACACAACAAAAGCAGAACCGAAGCGATTGTAGTGCAGAACATGTGTGTGTGTTTCATACTATAAATCAGTTGTTGACAGTGATATTAATAATTCAAAAAGGTTGACTTAACAAAGATAAACTATTTTATTAAGATAAATTTGAACTTTTCATAATTGAACCAAATCGAAAAAAAGGTACGTTGATAACATGGTAAACACCGTTTTTTAAATTTTTTAACTTAGCGACTTGTAATGCCTAAGCAGAAAAAGATCAGCCTTGCTATTCTCGATATGTATGAAAACGCTCCAAACGAGGGTATGCGTTGCATCAGAGCTATAGTGCAAGAGCTCAGCGACTTTGTAGATTGGCAGGAATTTGATGTAAGGTACAAAAATGAGGTCCCAAACAAGAAATTCGATATTTACATTTCCACCGGTGGTCCGGGCAGCCCTTTTGACGGCGAAGGTAAGGAATGGGAGAAAAAATATTTCGATCTTGTTGATACCATTTGGGCACACAATCAGAACGGGAATAAAAGCAAAAAATATTTGTTTGCAATTTGTCATTCTTTTCAACTGCTAGGCCGGCATTTTGATTTAGGGAATATTTGTCAGCGAAGGTCCAATGCATTTGGTGTATTTCCGGTTCACAGAACCGAAATTGCCAAACAGGATCATTTTTTCCACAGTTTACCGGACCCTTATTACGTTGTAGATAGTCGTGACTGGCAAATGATAGAACCAAACTATGAAAAGATGAAAGCATTAGGTGCCAGTATACTTGCCATTGAAAAAAAGCGGGAACATGTTGAGTTGGAAAGGGCAGTAATGGCTCTGAAACTAAGTAATGAGATGTATATGACCCAGTTTCACCCCGAAGCAGATGCGGAAGGTATGCTGCGCCATTTTGCCAATCCGGAGCGACGCAATAAAATTATAAGCAGTCACGGAGATTGGAAATTGGAGGATATGATCCGTTCACTGAGTGACCCGTTAAAAATTCCATTAACGCATAAGGAAATAATACCCTCTTTTTTGAGGTCGGCAATTAATGCAATTAAAATGAATTGAAAAAATAAAAATTATGATAATTCTCTTCTTAAATTTTATTTTTTTTTGTTACATCAATTAATAAAAACACGATGATTAAAAGTGCGAGATTAAAATACAATTCCGGTTTCAGCGATGAAAAATATGCTAATTTTATTGCAGAATCCAATAGTGATCCTCAACATAAAATTGAATTTAAAATTTGTGAGACTCCCGTTTTTATTCCTGCTGATTTCAGAGACAAATTAATAACTGCAGGAAATGAGATAATCGAATTAATTTGCCATCCCGACTTTACAAAAGAAACACAGAAAGCAATTCCTGAAAATATATTTGTTCCCGGTGAGGAAGGCAAACCTGTTTTTATTGCACTCGATTTTGGCATTTGCGAAAACGAAAATGGTGAATTATTGCCGCAGTTGATTGAGATGCAAGGTTTTGCTTCGCTTTATGCCTGGCAACACGCATTAGGAATTAATTACCGCAAACACTTTGATATTCCGGATAATGTTTCTCATTTATTTAATGGGCTTGATGAAAATTCCTATATATCATTATTAAAAACAAACATCATTGGAGATCATGATCCTAAAAATGTAATTGTTTTGGAAATAGAACCCACCAATCAAAAAACATGGATAGATTTTTATCTTACAAAAAAATTATTGGGAATTGAACCGGTTTGTATTTCAGAAATTATTAAGGAAGGCGATAAATTATTTTATAGGTCTGGTGGAGAAAAAATTCACATAAAAAGAATTTATAATCGCCTCATATTTGATGAGCTGGAGGCGAAACCGGATCTTAAATATGAATGGAAATTAACAGAAGCTGCAGAGGTGGAATGGGTGTGTCATCCGAATTGGTTTTTTCGAATTAGTAAATACACCTTGCCTTTTATAAAAAGCAAATATGTGCCTGAAACACATTTTCTTAATGCCTTAAAAACTATACCCTCCGATCTTGAGAACTATGTATTAAAACCTTTGTTCTCATTTGCGGGACAAGGAGTGGTTTTCAATATTACTCCGGAGTCATTGGAAAACGCTTTGTTACATGCAGAAAATTACATTTTACAGCGAAAAGCTACGTATAAACCTGTAATAGAAACACTGGATGAAGCTGCAAAATGTGAAATACGACTCATGTATATTTGGGAGCAAAACAAACCCCGGCCTACCTTAGCCATTAATCTCACACGCCTGAGTAAAGGCGTAATGATTGGTGTTGATTTTAATAAAAACAAAACCTGGGTGGGTGGAACTGTGGGTTATTTTGAGAAATAAGTGACATTCATTTTATTCTTTTCACAGGGAAAAAAAATATACCCACAGCCTTTTTTTTCAATTTTCATTTCTTTCCAGTACCTTTATCTGCATAAATTTTGATTAAGATGATAAAAACGACTTCAATCCTGCTCCTGTTGACCACACTAATTTTTTCCTGCCAAAAAGTGGAGGACGAACCCGAACCGATAGTTTTAGTGAGTCATGGTTCCTTTGAAACCGAAGGCACGTTTACCACTGATGGTTGGATCACGAATAATACTTCCTCTGACCCAAATACACCGGTAAACGGTGGAGTTTGGTCACTGCGAATTGATCCTGATCTTGTTCCTGAGGAAGGGTATGCCGATTTCATCATGAATGGATTGGAAGGATCCAAAAAATATAAACTCACTGCCTGTATAAATTCTTTTGATAACTGGCCCGGTTCTGTTTCACTCAGAAAAGTGGAGTCCGGTGGCGCCGTAACAGTTTTGGATACGGAATCATCTGATGAAAATGCCTGGATATTAAAAACATTGGATATCAATACCACATTTAATGCAGGTGATCAATTAGTAATTCGTTTAAGCGGTGGATCAACGGAAACTCCTGCTGCCAGTAAATATGTATTATTTGATCTAATCGAATTAACGGAACAATAAAGTAATAATTTCTGTTGAATGGTATTAAACCCAAAATATGGCGAGTATATACAATCAACAAGATGCTGAAAGTTACATAGCAAGAATAAATCTTTTAACACCTATTTCTCAGCATATATGGGGATCCATGACAGTTGCACAAATGCTTGCGCATATTCAGCAACCTATACGTGTTGCATTGGGGGAATTCAAAGCTAAAAGAACTATTATCGGAATTTTATTTGGCGGTATAGCAAAAAAAGGATTGATAAATGAAAAACCATTTAAACAGGGTTTACCCACTGCTAACAGTTTTGTTATCGAAAACGACCGCAATTTCAACTACGAAAAAGCAAAAGCAATAGAACTTATACAAAAATTAACTGCTGTGGGGCCATCCGGAGTTACTAAAGATAAACATCCGATTTTCGGGAAATTATCTGCTGAGGAATGGGACGTATTAACGGTGAAACATTTAGATCATCATTTACGCCAATTCGGTGTGTGAAGGAAATTAAAGGAGATATTACTAAAAGGGAGTTCTCTAAACCAATAATAAGATCCATTATTTTTGCGTGTTTCGGCGTAAGTGCGGAGATACTATTTACGGGGTTAAAATATAACCTCATCCTACCGGTTATTAATAAGGAAGAAATTCAGTGGGGACTTGCCGGAACTTCCTATGTATGGATGTTTTTTATTTATGGTTCCATTCCATTTATATTTCCGTTGATTTACAACAAAATAAAAAATATTAATATATTATTACGGGCTACCATTTATGCTACTATATGCTTAAGTATAGAATATATTTCCGGTTTTATTTTGGAAATTTTAACAGGAAGCTGCCCATGGTTATATACCGAAGGATTACACTTAAACGGATATATTAGATTGGACTATTTTCCAATTTGGATGTTATTTGGATTTATTACGGAAAAGCTCTGGCTTTATTTAATTAAAACTATTTAGCCATTAGTGTATTATTTCCAATTTGTTTCAATACTCTAACATGGGAACCAAGTGCATCCCAAAATGTAGTTTTTTCATAATAGGGAATGCCAAATTCGAGTGCTGTCTTTTTAACAATTGGTGCAATATTTTTATAATGGATATGACAAATATTATAAAATAAATGATGTTCCACCTGATAATTTAATCCCCCCACAAACCAACTTAATACTCTATTCTTTTTTGCAAAATTAGCTGTTGTTTCCAATTGATGAATTGCCCATGCGTTTTCTATTTCGCCATTTTCTGTAGGAACAGGATGATCGGTTTCTTCAATAACATGTGCAAGCTGGAATATAGTGGTAACAATTAATCCTGTAGCGAATTGCATCATTAAAAATCCCAATAAAATATACCCGAAACCATAACCGGAAACCAAAGCGGGAAGAAGTAATATCACTGCAAAATAAAATATTTTACTAACGATCAATTTTACCATTTCGCCGGTGGGTTTACCGCCGCTGCCTTTTGTAAGGCCATTTTTATTGTAGCGGATAAGTTGATTAAAATCTTTATTTAAGGTCCATCCCAAAGTGGCCAAACAATAAATAACAAATGCATACAAATGCTGATATTTATGAATGAAACGCAACTTGCCATGCGGCGATAAACGAAGTATTGGTTTGTCGTGAATATCTTCATCCATTCCATAAATATTTGTATAGGTATGATGGAGGATATTATGTTGAACGCGCCAGGTAAATTTACTTCCACCCACCAGATACATAGTGCGGCTGAGCATATTATTTACAAAGGCATATTTTGAATAAGCTCCGTGATTTGCATCATGCATTACGCTCATTCCTGTTCCTGAAGCTCCGATGCCCATAACAATCCACATAATAAAAGTGGCCCAAACTGGAAGTATACCGGTAACTATAATGATAAAAGGAACAATATAAAGCGATAACATCACCACGGTTTTTATCACCATGCGGTAATCACCCGTTTTGGGTATCTTATTGTCCTCGAAATAACTGTTAACACGACTGCGAAGAGTAGCGAAAAATTCGGTTCGCGGTCTTTCTACAAATTTTATTTTTCCTTTCATTTTTATGACTGTCGGGTGCAAAGTTACTGGTTATAAGGTATTTTAAAAAGGACGAAAGTATGATATTCATCGTCTTTTATACACATATGTACAGCAATTGCACAATTACAACGTAGCAACCCCTAAATGTAGCATAAGGTTCAAAATTTTAATCCACCTCAGCCATCATGCTGGATTTTTTGCGCTCGTGTTCCTGGAGATATATCTTGCGAAGACGAATATTGAGCGGCGTTACTTCCACCAATTCATCATCGTCAATATATTCCATTGCCTCTTCCAGCGACATTCTGTGGGGAGGAGGAAGAGTTACCTTCTCATCGCTTCCACTGGCGCGCATGTTGGTGAGTTTTTTGGTTTTGGTAATGTTTACCACAAGATCGTTATCGCGACTGTGCTCCCCGATTACCTGTCCCTGATAAACATCCTCCTGCGAACCGATAAAGAAAAATCCACGGTCCTGAAGTTTGTTAAGTGCAAAGGTGATGGAAGTTCCTGATTCATGTACGATTAAAACACCATGTAAACGGGAAGGAATATCTCCTTTCCATGGTTCATACGCTTTGAAACGATGACTCATAATTGCTTCACCCTGCGTAATATTTAAAATGTTGGTTCTCAACCCGATAATACCTCTTGAAGGCATATTAAACTCAAGGTGTGTTCTGTCGCCTTTTGCCGTCATCATCATCATCTCCCCCTTTCTCTGACTCACTGCTTCAATTACCTTACCGGCACTTTCGCTGGTTGTTTCAATAGCAAGGATCTCTACCGGTTCACATTTTTGACCATCTATCATTTTAATGATCACTTTCGGTTGACCCAATTGGAGTTCATAACCCTCTCTGCGCATGGTTTCCACCAGAATTCCAAGATGCAGAATTCCGCGACCAAATACCATAAATGAATCGGCACTATTAGTTTCTTCTACACGAAGTGCAAGATTTTTTTCAATTTCCTTATACAATCTATCGCGTAAATGGCGACTTGTTACAAATTTCCCCTCTTTTCCAAAGAATGGAGAGTCGTTACTTCTGAACAACATGCTCATAGTTGGCTCATCGATAGAAATTCCGGGCAAAGCCTCAGGATTTTCAAAATCGGCAATGGTATCACCAATTTCAAAACCTTCGATGCCTGTAACGGCACAAATATCTCCGCACATTACAATATCTGCTTTGATTTTACCTAAACCGGAAAACACAAAAAGGTCTTTTATTTTGCTTTTCACCATTTTGCCATCGCGTTTCATCAGGGTGATATTTTGACCTGCTTTAACGGTTCCACGGGCAACTCTGCCTACTGCTATCCTGCCAATATAGCTGGAGTAATCAATGCTGGTAACTTGCAATTGTGTGGTTCCTTCCACAATTTTAGGAGTAGGAACAAAATTGATAACCATGTCCAATAAAGCAGCTACATCAGTGGTTGGCTTTCTAAAATCATCGCTCATCCAACCGAATTTTGCTGAACCGTAAACCGTTGGAAAATCCAACTGTTCTTCGGTAGCACCAAGGTTAAACATAAGATCGAACATTGCCTCATGCACTTCATCAGGCTTACAATTATCCTTATCTACCTTATTTATTACCACACAGGGTTTGAGACCAAGAGCGATGGCTTTGCTTAATACGTAGCGGGTTTGCGGCATTGGACCTTCAAAAGCATCTACCAAAACGAGTGCTCCGTCAGCCATATTCAATACCCTTTCCACTTCTCCGCCAAAATCGGCGTGACCCGGGGTATCAATGATATTGATCTTATAATCCTTATAAATTACGGATACGTTTTTTGAGGTAATTGTAATACCGCGTTCACGTTCAAGGTCATTATTGTCGAGAATAAGCTCACTGTGTTCCTTGGAAAACAGTTGGCAATGATGTAAGATCTTGTCTACAAGTGTTGTTTTACCGTGGTCAACGTGGGCAATAATTGCTATATTTCTTATCTGTTGCATAAAATGGGTGCAAAGGTAGCTGTTTTATTTGCCAAAAAGTAGTAACCTCCTCATTTCGGTTAACATATCACATTAAAGTTACTTTAAATTAGTGGAAGTTTATCTGCTGAGCGCAACAAAATCTTTTATGAGGGTTTTGATAAAACCTATTTTATCAGCGGGAGCGCGGTCCATATTCAATCGAATTCTCGCAATGTCTGCGGCTTCATTCAAGGCATCGTCATGTGCATCATTTTGGTATTTTAAACTTTTGTCCATCACCTCCTTTAACAATAACATTTCAGGTTCGGAGAATTCGCGAACATTTGGATACACAGGGACATAATTCTCAATTGACCTGATATTGAGAATATCTGCCAATACAATACGCTGCGTAGGCACAGTTTTAATGACAGCGGTATTAGCAACAATATCACCTAAACGCTGTCCTTTTTCGGAAGAACTGATAAGCATAATTCCGATAGAACCTAATGAAAAAAAGATGTCGAGCGGGCGCATGGCCCAGCGCATGAGATAATCGTTAAGGGAAGGTTCTGTTCCAGTGAGTTTAACCACTTTTATCCCAAGCATTTTTTTCCCGGGGCTTTGTCCGTCCAATAATACCTCAAAAGCAAAATGGTAGAAAAAGAGAATTGGAAATACTATAAAATATACCACATAATCCTCATTTGAAACAAAACCGGTAGCTAAAATTACCCTGGTGAGTATTACAAGGCCTACGATCAGGATCAAAAGATCGATTATAAATGCAAATAATCGATCGCGCACTTCCGCCAATTCATAATTGATGGTTACATTTTGGGTGGTAAGTATATCTATGGTGCGCATCTGGTTTTAGGTGATAATAGAATTATTGTCCAAAAATAAAATTTTTACGCTAATTGTTCAATTTATCTGCACATAACATTTTACAGTTAAACATTTTTCGTTTTTTCGATTAAATCAGCATCCATTTATTGAAACTAACTAAAAAGGATCAAATCAGGTGCATTCAACATTTATGGAAACTTTAAGAGAAACGTATATATTTACCCCGATATTGGAAAACACATGCGGGAAACCAACTTTATAGATCAGAATAAGCAGAAATGGGACGAATTTGAAAAAAAATTCGAAACGGAGAAAGATCCCGAAAAAGTGAGCAATCTTTTCATTCAAATTACCGACGACCTCTCCTACTCCAGAACGTATTATCCAAACCGATCTGTAAAAATTTATCTGAATAATCTGGCTCAGAAGGTTTTTCACTCCATTTATAAAAACAAAGTTCGCCGAAGAAGAAAACTCGTTACCTTTTGGAAGGATGAGTTACCTCAGCGTATGCATGCGGCGCGCTGGCAATTATTATTTACTTTTTGTTTGTTCATGATCTCCTTTTTTATTGGAGTATTCAGCAGCATGCACGATTCGGAATTTTCTAGATTTATATTAGGCGATTCCTATATAAATATGACCGAAGAAAATATCGAAAGCGGCGATCCGATGAAAGTGTATAAGGAGATGAATGAATTTGATATGTTTTTTGCTATTACCTTTAATAATTTAAGGGTCTCCTTTTTAACCTTGATTTTCGGGATATTTTTTGGACTGGGAACAGCTTACTTTATTATTTATAATGGAATAATGATTGGCGCCTTTCAGTACTTTTTTATTGAACGGGGGCTATTTTGGGAATCTTTTCTTACGATATGGGTACATGGCGCATTGGAAATTTCAGCAATTATAATTGCAGGCACTGCTGGAATTACGTTAGGTAGAGGATTGTTATTTCCGGGAACCTTTACGCGCATGCAATCCTTTCGAATAAATGGAATGCGGGCGGTGCAAATATTTTTAGGCATAACGCCAATTATTGTTCTTGCAGGAATAAATGAAAGTTTTTTAACCCGCCATACTGATACTCCAGATTATATCAGAGCCTTGTTAATTATTGTGGAATTTACATTTATGCTATTCTATTTTGTAATCTATCCTGCAAGAAAAGCGAAAAGCGGATTTAATACAAACAGAAGATCAGATGAAATACCTGCTGACAAAACTCCGGATTTAAATTTGAATAAAATCAAAAATAATGGGGAGGTATTTGCAGAAGGATTTATGATATTGCGTCAGTTTAGTAAACCGGTTTTAATAACCATATTCACCACAGCAGCATTATACACCGGAATTTATTTTTGGAAAGTAACAAACTTTTCGCAGGTTTATCACGAAATTCACTTTGATCAATTCAGTGGAATTTTTGAAGCAGTAAGAGATGTACGAGATCTGTTGGATCATCAGGGCAACTATTATCTGATGGCAATCAACATTTTATCACTCGCTATACTCAGCTCGGTTTGTTTCTATATTATTCACCTGGTAAAAACCAAAAACTTACACTTCCGATTGCGTGGATTTATGCAATTTCTTCTCAAAAAGGGCTGGTTTATTTTATTATTAAGCAGCACAATGCATACCATGCTTTTAATAGATTCCGGATTTTTTATATTTTGTTTCTTTTTAATTTTACCTCTCTTGTTTTTTATATTCGCTCGAGTAGTAAATGATAACAGTATTTCCTCCAATGTTTTTGGTTCCACAAGTTATTTTTTCCGCCATTTTCTTACCATACAATTGTTGTATTTACCACTTCTGCTTTTAAGCATCATGTTATCATTGATGGCACATTCTCTTATCTGTTATTTTAATATTGAGCTGATAAAATGGAATATTCCTTTTGATGCATATTTGTACGAAGCAGTTCAGGATATCAGTGTTACCTTTATACTAATTGCTACAGTTTTCCTTCAGATATGCATGGTTGCAATAAATATGGGTATACTATACTACAGTTTTTATGAGATAGATACTGCAGGAGAATTAAGGACACGCATACAAAAACTTGAATTTAAAACTAATAAACCGGGTGTTGTATGAGGTGGAAGATTTTAATTTTATTTATTTGTATTTCCATACCAGTATTAAAAGGGCAATCTGCTCCTTCCTATCATCCTATTGACAGATCAGAATGGGAAAAAGCAACCGATGGTTTGTCGTATAATGAGAAAAAACAGGAAGAAGAAGCAGAAATTCAAAAGGAGGCAACAAAAAGAGATTGGTCGTTTAATTTACCCATAACACAACAGGTAGCACAGATTATCGGATTTGTGTTAATTGCTGCTTTATTGATTTTCATTTTATTAAAACTTTTTGGAAAGGGATTATTCTCCAATAAAAAGGTGGATGTAGTGCTAAAAACCACTTTACAGGAGTTAGACGAGCGACCCATGGAAACAGACCTCGAACGATTTCTGCGCGAGGCTTTGGAAAACAGAGATTTCAGACTTGCGATACGCATTTATTATTTAATGTTACTCAAAACATTACACGATAAAAACTTTATTGAATGGAAAAAAAATAAAACCAATATGGATTATCTGGCAGAGGTAAATAAACATCCCTCCTACCCCAGGCTTAGCAACAATACCGTGATGTATGAATTTATCTGGTATGGAGAAAAAACATTGGGTGAATCGCAATTTAATTTGATACGCAGTTCCTATATTGATCTTATAAAAGAACTTAAAAACGGCAATTGAAAAAAGGAACTGCGATATTGATTGGAGTTATTGGATTAGTAGTAGTACTATTGGTTGTTTATTTGGCATTCCTGCGCACAAACACGCCTACTTTTATTTGGAGTGAAACCTACATTGAATCCAGCGATCAACCTTTCGGCACTTCTGTTTTGAGCGAACTGCTTGAAAGTTATTTTCCCGGTAAAAAATTTGAGAAGACAAATAATGACCTTGCAGAAAAATTAATTGCAACACCGGGAGTTCACAAAAATTACATCTTCGTTGGGCAATATCCTTATTATACTGATTCCGTTTTTGATATTTTAAAAACCTTTGTAGCTAATGGCAATGATGCGTTTTTAGCCTTAAATCAATTACCGGAGAATTTATCGGCGGAAATATTGTTGCAAACAGGCGGAGGAGTAACAACACAGGATACGGTTTATTATCTGGACAATTTGGGTGATTCTTCATTTTATTTGGAGGAGAATTATGCAGAGGATCCTTACGCATTTTCCACCTTTTCCACCAGTAAGATAGGATTAAACTTTTTTGAATCCGGTTTTAAAAGAGATTCTTCTTATATGTTTCAATTAGAGATTGCTGAAGAAATTGTGACCTATAACTGGAATTATTTTTTACCTGCTTTTCAAAAGTCCATTATTAATTATCAGGCTTTAGGGAGTATTTATTCCGTTAATTTTTGTGATCTCATTAAAGTGCCTTATGGAAGCGGGAACTTTTATATTCACTGCAATCCCATAGTATTCAGCAATTATTTTCAGGTAGAAAAAAGCAATATTGAATATACCTCCAAAGTGCTATCCTATTTAAAACCCGGCGATATTATTTGGGATGAGTATTCCAAGACGACCTACAATAGTCAAATGCAAAATAATGAGCAACAAGTGGAAGGTCCGTTAAAATTTATTTTATCACAAACCTCTTTGCGTTGGGCGTGGTATGTTATGTTAATTGCATTAATCCTGTTTATTATTTTCCGAACCAAACGCATGCAACAATCAATAACTGTTTTGGAACCCAATGAAAATAAATCATTGGAATTCGTGCAAACAATCGGCAGAATGTATTACATCCGGAAAAATCACAAACAACTCGCGCAACAAAAAATTAAATTGTTTTTACATTTCATCAATGAAAAATATCAATTGGCAACTTTTGCTGCTGATGAGGTATTTATTCAAAAGCTGGTAATGAAATCGGAGATCAGCACGAGTAGTATACAAGCCATTTTTAAACACGCAAAATATATTGACAACACAAACGATGTTACAGACAACGATCTGATAGAACTGCACAAACTTTTAGAACATTTTTATAAAAATTGTAAATAAAATTATATGGAAGAAAATGTATTCAATCCGGAAATTTCGCCTGAGTTGCAACAAATTACCGTATCGGTAAATGCAATTCGCAGCGAATTACATAAAGTAATTATAGGACAATCGAAACTGATAGATCTGCTTATAGCCGGAATATTCAGCGGGGGTCATATTTTAATTGAAGGAGTTCCCGGAATTGCTAAAACGCTTACTGCTAAATTATTGGCAAAAACAATAGCGACCGAATTTTCACGTATTCAGTTTACACCCGATCTGATGCCCACAGATGTTTTGGGTACGAGTGTATTTAATCAGAAAACGGCTGAATTTAATTTTAAAAAAGGACCCATTTTTTCCAATATTGTTTTGATAGATGAGATTAATCGTTCCCCTGCAAAAACACAGGCTGCTTTGTTGGAAGTAATGGAAGAATTAAAGGTTACTATGGATGGAGAAACGTATGCAATGGGATTTCCATTTTTTGTTATCGCAACACAAAATCCAATTGAACAGGAAGGAACTTACAAATTACCGGAAGCGCAATTAGATCGTTTTTTATTCCGAATTAAGATATCGTATCCCGAACTCGAAGAAGAAAAACAAATTTTATACAGATTTAAAGAAGATTTTACAAATCGCCAAAAAGATTCAGTGAATGCAGTAATGTCGATGGAACAGTTAAAAGTTTGCAGAGAAATAGTAGAAAAAATTCATATCAAGGATGAGTTGTTGGATTACATTGCAAACATTGTTTTCAAAACAAGAAATCACGGAGATCTGTTTCTCGGAGCGTCACCACGTGCATCACTAAATATAATGAAAGCATCCAAAGCAATTGCAGCAATGAACGGAAGAAATTTTGTGACACCGGATGATATTCATTTTGTAGCATATCCTGTTTTGAATCACAGAATAATTCTTACACCGGATAAAGAACTGGAGGGATATGACAGCGAATCCGTAATTAAATCGATTATTGAAACAATTGATGTACCCAGATGAAATTTGGTATAAGTAAAATATTTGTAACAAACAGGTTATTTGTTGCTTTAGGAATAATTGCAACCTTATTTGCCGTGAGTTTTTCGGTGAGTTTTATATTTTATTTTGCACAGGCTGCTTTGATATTACTAGGAGCAATTATTATAGTAGATCTCCTACTTTTGTTCACGCCAACCACAAAAATAAAAGCAGAACGCAGACTGAGCAATGTTTTTTCGTTAAGTGATGAAAATGCGGTGCATATCACAATTTTAAGTCGCGCCGCCATACCACTTAGTTTACATATTATTGATGAATTGCCCTATCAATTACAAAAAAGGGATTTCGCAATTGATATGAAAATTGGTCCGGGTGAAAAGAAACGTTTGGATTACATGGTGCGACCCGTTATTAGAGGAGAATATGTATTTAGAAAGATCAACATTTTTGCACAATCTGTAATTGGTATAATAAGCAGAAGATTCATTTTTGATGCTGATGTAATCACAAAAGTGTATCCTTCCATTCTGCAAATGAAAAATTATGAATTAAGGACAATGTCGCGCATCAGTTTTTTTCAGGGCGTAAAAAAGATGCGGAGAATTGGTCACAGTTATGAATTCGAACAAATAAAAAAATATGTAAGGGGTGATGATATCAGAAGTATAAACTGGAAAGCAACAGGTCGTATTGGAGAGCTGATGGTAAATCATTATGAAGACGAACGATCGCAACAGGTTTTTTGCATTGTAGATAAAAGCCGCACAATGAAAATGCCGTTCAACAATTTGAGTTTATTGGATTATGCTATCAATTCTACGTTGACCATCAGCAACATTGCCCTTAAAAAACAGGATAGGGTTGGTTTTATATCCTTTTCCGACAGAATAGGAACTACACTGGGTCCCGATAAACATCATGTGCAACTGCGAAAAATTTTGGAGGCGCTTTACAACGAAAAAGAAAGGTTTAATGAGGCCAATTACGAATTATTATATCTGCATATCCGCAATTTTATAAGAGTGCGCAGTCTAATCTTTTTATATACGAATTTCGAAAGTGTTTTTGCCATAGAAAGAGTTGTTACTATTCTTCGCAAATTAAATAAATTGCATTTGCTTGTAGTAATATTTTTCGAAAATTCGGAGATCACCAACTATGCAAAAGAAGATGCACACAATTTGGAGGATGTATATCTCACCACTGTAGCACAAAAATTTGCAGTAGAAAAAAGCCTCATCAGAAAAGAACTCGTAAAATACGGCATTCAAACAATTATCTCCACACCGGAAGATCTTTCAATTAATACCATAAATAAATATCTCGAGTTAAAATCTAGGGGGTTGATTTGAGTTTTGAGTTCAGGGCCTGCCTGCACACGGCGTCAGCGTAAGGCAGGTTCTGGGCCTGTCTCGTCGTGAGACTGTGACTTGCGACTAATACTGCGACTTTTAAAACTCTCCAATGTTGCGGCAGGGGTTGTGTTAATTCCGGTGGCTGAGCCATTACAAATATAAGCTCTGCACTCATTGTTTTGGCCGTTGTCAAAATAAGGAATGTCAAGAAGGGTTTGTGCGAAATGCATGATTTTTTTGTAGGAAATGGCCTTTTGACTTAGTGAAGTGATATTATGCGAAAAGCAGTTGGCAGTGAAAGGTGGCAGCAGATTATATTTTATTCGAGACGGTAAATTCAATATGAACTAGCATGGTAACTTTAGTAAACATTAAAAAATAAAAGGGTGTTGCATTTTTAAAAAAGGAAGTGTTAAAAACAATATGTAACCGAACGGTTACGAATCTGATCCGGACTTTGTTTATTTCGATTTACATGGTAGAACATATTTTACTGATGAGTAAATTTGGCCGAATAAAATTGACCATCACCTGAAACCTTTATTAAATAAACGCCCATTTGAAGATTTGAAATATCTATTGATATGTTTCCTTCATTTTCCGTGATTTTAAAATTGGTTATTTCTTTTCCACCAATGTCATAAATTTCAATAACAGGATCCTCCATCATATCCAACAATTCAATAAACAATATATTTGAAGTAGGATTTGGATAAACAACAATTTTAATATCTGCTAATTCACCAATTTTTAATGGAAGTGTTGTAAAATTTTCGATCGACGAAAATTCACTAAAATCTACAGCATTGCATTTTGCACGGATCTTATATTCATAATTTGTTTCCGGAAATAAAGATTTTATTGTTTTAATATTCAAGATGCTTGATTTTTTAAGCCAGGTTAGTGATCCGCTTTCCCGATACCATATCTGATACTGGTCGGCGGTTGCAATTTCATTCCAGTGAATTGTTGCTTTTGAGGTGGTAATATTATTGGTATAAATGCCTGACGGGATTCCACAATCGGCAGGATATAATTTTAATAACCAATAATCATCGGTGCCATAATTAGCTGTTGTTTTATCGCCGGTAATTCCGGATTGTGATGATCCGCCGCACAAAAAACCGCCATCGGGTAATTGTAAAATGTCTGATAAAACATCCGGATTTTCACCACCAATGGTATTTTGCCACCCTAAATTTCCATCCGTATCCAATTGAACTATCCAGAAATCATCGAATCCGATTTTATCTTCTGTTTTATCTGCACTTAATTTAGAACTTGAAACACCTCCTGCAATAAAATCGCCTTCGGAAGTTTCAATTATTTCATGTATTGCATCATACCCACTTGCATTAATGGTATTTTGCCATATAATATTCCCCATTGCATTTAATTTAACAACCCAATAATCTGAATTCCAGCTATTTTCGTTTTTGTCGCCGGAAATACCTGATTCGGAAGAACATCCCATAATATATCCGTTATCCAATGTTTGTTTAATGGAATAAACATAATCCACAAGATTTCCCCCGATGGTATTTTCCCATTCTGTTATACCATCTTCCGATAATTTTATAATCCAGCAATCGGAAACTCCGATCAGGTTTTCTGATTTTAAGGCAGATGCTCCTGATTGTGAATGCCCTGCAATGATAAATCCGTTGTCGTTCGTTTGCCTTATATCTGTTAATATGTCCACATTACTGCCACCTAATGTTTTTTGCCAAATAATATTTCCTGTTATGTTTAATTTAAGTATCCAATAATCATCAAAACCAAAACTGGTTTCCGTTTTATCCACCGAAATTCCGGAGCTTGATGAACCGCCTAAAATATAACCTCCATCTGTTGTTTGTTGCAATTGAAATAAACCTTCGTACCCGGAACCACCAATAGTATTTTGCCATTCTATATTCCCTGCGGCATTTAATTTAATTACCCAAAAGTCGAATGATCCATAACCGGGTTCTGTTTTATCACCACTTATTGGTGAGTTAGAATTACCGCCTACGATATATCCACCATCTGAAGTAATATTTATGCAGGTAAGAAAATCATTTGTAGTTCCTCCAAGGGTATTTTGCCATTGCAGGTTACCGAGTGCATCTGTTTTAATTATCCAGAAATCACCGTTGCCAAAACCGGCTTCCGATTTTATTCCTGAAATTCCGGAATAAGAGGTTCCGGCCAATATAAATCCTCCATCCAAAGTTTGTTTAAATTGTGCAAAATTATCTCCGTTCAAACCCCCATAAGATTGTTGCCATTCTATTTCCGGCGCTTGTGAAAAGGAAAAAAAAAATTGGAAAAAGGAAATTATTGTCAATAATAAATTTATTTTCATAAGGATGGAATTATTTAATTATTCTATCAATAAATTTTCTTCAAATTCTATATCGTTATTAATTAACTTCACTAAATAAATACCTGTGGTTAAATTATTAATTTTAATTACTTCATTTATATCTCCATAAGAAGAAGAAATTTGTTTTGAATACACTAATTGTCCGATATTATTATAAATTTCAATTGTTGAATAATGTATTTCTGAATTTAATTTTGCAGAAATAGTGAAAGTTTTTGTTGCAGGATTTGGATAAATCGAAAATAAATTTAGATTCATTAATTCTTCCCCTTCTCTACAAGGAACACTTACTGAAATCACACTCGAATTCTTAAAACAACCCGTCGCCGTTTTTGTAACCCTGCATTTATAATTTCCGGCAGTTGTTGCTGTATAATTAATTGATATTGCTCCGGCGATTACTGATGCTCCTTTATACCATTGATAACTTAATCCCGCTCCAGTATTTGCACTTAAAACAACAGAGCCTCCTGCGCAGAATGTTGTTGCACCGCCGGCAGAAATAGTGGCGGGTGGATTTTTATTTACGGTTACTGAAATACTATTTGATAGCTCACTGTCGCAGGTGCTTGTAGTTTCACAAGTATAATTACCCGTTTTATTTGCTGAATAAGTTGATGATGTTGCACCCGCTATATTTGTTCCGTTCTTTTTCCATTGCAAAGATGTTCCGGAATGGGTTGCTGTTAATAAAACATTTCCACCCTGACAAAATGTGGTTGCACCGCCTGCCGAAATAGAAATTGTTTCGGTAATTCCTTCATCAACAATTGCATTACAATCATCATCAATTCCGTTACAAATTTCTGTAAAAGGAACACATCCGGTGCCTTCCAATTTCATAACCCAATAATCAGCATCTCCAATATTTGCTTCTGTTTTTTCGCCGGTAATTCCGCTATAGGAGAAACCACCTACTATATATCCACCATCAGCTGTCGTATTTATTGCGTGAACATAATCGCCTCCTAAACCTCCCAATACTGTTTGCCAGGTAATACTTCCTGTGCTTGTTAATTTTAATATCCAATAATCCCATGAGCCAGTATTTGCCTCTGTTTTATCTCCACTAATTACACTTTGTGAATATCCTGCAACAATATATCCATTATCAACAGTTTGCGCCACAGGATTTACAAAAACATAATCCTGTCCTGAACCACCAATAGAATTTTGCCAGCTTATATTTCCTAATGCATCTAATTTAATGATCCAGTAATCAAATAATCCATTTGTTGCTTCTGTTTTATTTCCGGTAATACCGCCATCTGCCATACCTACTAATATAGATCCACCATCCAGCGTTGGAATTGCCGAATATAAATATTCGGAAGAAGTGCCACCAAATGTTTTATCCCAAACAACTACACCGGAAGCATCTAATTTTACTACCCAATAATCAACAAAACCATAATTGGCCTGTGTTTTATCACCGCTTATTCCGCTGGTAGAAGTACCGGCAACAATATAATCGCCATCTGCTGTTTCACAAGCTGAATATGCAATATCGAACATTAATCCACCCACTGCATTTTGCCACAAAATATTTCCTGCTGCATCTAATTTAATGATCCAGAAATCGGTATTTCCAATTTTATTATCTGTTTTATCTCCACCTAATCCCGTATCAGATGAACCTGCAAGAATATAACCTCCATCTGATGTTGGTTGTGCATTATATAACTGATCGTTTCCAATTCCGCCATAGGCATTATCCCACGCAACTGAACCATCACTATTAAGTTTTACCACCCAATAATCGTAACCTCCCATATTGCTTTCCGACTTATCTCCTACTCCACCGCCACTTAACGATTGTCCCCCTAAAATATAACCACCATCCGGAGTTTCTTCTACGGAATAAAAACGGTCAAAATTTCCACCGCCAACTGTATTTTCCCATTCTATATTTCCGGCAGCATTTAATTTTACGATCCAATAATCGTCGCCACCAATATTATTTTCTGATTTATCTCCACCGATATTGCTATCAGAATATCCTCCCATAATATACCCACCATCGGAAGTTTGGTCTATACTTATTAAAAAATCATATCCAGTTCCCCCAATGGTATTTTGCCATTCGATGGCAGGAGCCTGCGCAAAGGAGATAAAAGGATTAAAGAGAAAAGAGAAAATTGTGGGAAGTAAATAATTTTTAAATTTCATGTAAAGGTTTTTTTGAGAAATTAAAGACAAATTTCGTTCGATATTTTCAATAAAAATAAGCATAAACGTATAAAGTAAAGAAATAATAGGGATTTCTGACTAAAATCAGAGCCCAGTAAGCAATAAAGGGCATTAAATTCCACAAATGGGAGCAAAATGCTGCAAAACCGACTGAGGAATTTATTCAGAAGAATGTCGTTAAAATTAAATTTGATCTCAGAATTGCCTAATTATCAACGTAATACACCGTATACATTTAAAATTTAAACGAAGGGCAAATTTTTTGCTATTTAATCTATATTAATTGTTTATTAATTGTTAAAAATTTAAAAATTGAAGAATATGAAACCTATATTTTCTATAGTATTGTTAGCAATCTCAATGAATGCATTTGGTCAAATTTTAGGTTTTGGCGGCGATATGTCGGGTTACTACAGTAAGACTAGTTTTTCTCCAACACAAACTTTCGAATCTATTACTATTATAGGAACTTTAATGTTAAAGAATGATATTTGGATAATACATGGAACGACAGGAAATGCGGGGGATTTGCAGGATTATTATCCGGGTAATTTGACCAAACCTTTTATGGTAGATGGTTTACGCGTAAGTGTAAATGCAACTTTGGATCCAATTCCGGAAGACGTAAAAATGGCAGGGAAGCCGATCACAATTGTTACCATACAAAAAATTTAATATTTTATTTCACCTGATACACCACGATCTGGCTGATCTTAACAGAGATGCCAGATTTTTTTGTACACAAGACAGATTTTTATTTTCGAAAACTTTGGTAAGTGGTGAGTAGGTAATCGAAACCCGATTTTTTTCTCCTTACAAATGCCTCTTGACAATTTTGTGAGCTGTGAGAATGTTATGAGTGAAGGTTTCTGAATCATTCATGCAATGAG
>CAZXBG010000059.1:0-22148 GCA_964638865.1 uncultured Chitinophagales bacterium
CTCTTGTTTATCTTTTTTTTCCTTTTTGGATTAATCATGTCATTTTACTCGACAGAGAAAATTCATGAATTGCAAATTTAACCATTCTTTCCACATCCGATACCGAGTCATATATTGAAAATTTTAATTAACAATTAATGCTCAATATTATAACCATAATCCACGTTATTGGTTTAAATATCTATCATACTATAAAATGGAATATCTTCAATTGCTCAATATTTTAAGCAATTTGTCTATCTTTGGTCTATAATATTAACCATAAAGGTATTTATGCCAAGAAAAACTGCTCCGCCGCCTCCTGCTATTAAGGGTAATCTCAAGATTTTGGGTGAAAATATTCGTTTGGCAAGATTGAGGCGCAAAATTTCTACAGTGATGCTTTCGGAGCGGGCCGGAATGAGCAGAAATACGCTGCGTTCCATCGAACGTGGAGAAAGTGCTGTTACACTTGGCGCATATGCGAGCGTGCTATTTTGTCTTGGACTCGACAAAGATTTGTTGTTAATTGCAAAGGATGATTTGCTTGGGAGGAAGCTGCAGGATTTGAGAATGACCCAACCGAAAAAACGAACATCAAAGGGGAGCATATAGCCATGGAATTAAGACCAATAAAACCAATACAAGTTTGCGCTCATTGGCAGGGGTTGAAAGATCCTCAACTAATGGGTATTTTGAATGTATCTTTTTCACGTGGGAAAGAAATTTTTTCCTTCGAATATGACGAGGTATGGTTGAAAACCCATGGGCAGGAACTTGATCCTGATTTGGCGTTGTATGCCGGTCCTCAATACGCACGCGATGACCACGCTAATTTTGGAATCTTCCTGGATTCTTCTCCTGATCGCTGGGGTAGGGTTTTGATGCAAAGAAGGGAAGCCCAGCTTGCCAGATCAGAAAAAAGACCGGTTAAAAATCTGCTCGAATCAGATTTTCTACTTGGTGTTTTTGATAAACACCGAATGGGAGCACTGAGATTCAGGCTGTCTGAAAAGGGGCCCTTTCTTGACAATAACAAGGATATGGCTTCTCCTCCCTGGGCGCAGTTGCGTGATCTGGAGTATGCAAGTAATCAGTTGGAAAAAGATAATGCTGAAACGCAAAAAGATTACATGAAATGGTTGCACATGCTCATTGCTCCTGGTGGGTCACTTGGCGGCGCGCGACCAAAAGCGAGTGTTATTGATCCGGCAGGAAATTTATGGATAGCCAAATTCCCAAGTGAAATGGATGAGGTAAATTCCGGTGCCTGGGAGTACGTATTATATCTGCTTGCAATTGATTCGGGAATAGAAATGGCGGAAGCAAAAATTCAACAATTTTCAGGTCGTCATCATACATTTCTTACGAAACGGTTTGACCGAACAAATAATGGTGAAAGACTGCATTTTGCATCTGCAATGACACTTCTGGGGAAAAAAGATGGTGACGATTATTTAACCGGTGCCAGTTATCTTGATCTGGTTAATTTTATTATTCAAAAAGGAGCTGAAACCAATCGTGATCTGGAACAACTTTGGCGACGTATTGTTTTCAATATTTATGTTTCAAATGTAGATGATCATCTTAGAAATCATGGGTTCCTATTAAAACAAAATGGATGGATACTTTCTCCTGCCTTTGATATGAATCCCAGTGCAACAGGAAACGGTTTAACACTTAATATTTCTGAGGTTGATAATTCGCAGAACCTTGATTTAGTGATGGAGGTTGCTGCTGAATTCCGTATTAAAAAGGTGCGCGCAAAAGAAATTATTTATGCAGTAAAAAAAAGTGTAAATCGATGGAGAAAAATTGCAAAAAAAGCCGGAATTAAAAATAGTGAAATTGAATTAATGCAAAATGCATTCCGTCTGACTATAGATTGAAATCAAATATAGATATCAAGTATTTATTTTAGGGATGCTATTTCGTTGGCATGATGTGCGAAAAGAAACCAGGTTGGATATTCTATATCTATAACCACTTTCTCCACTCCAATTCCTCTTCGCCATTATCATGCTGCCAGAATCATAATCTTATTTGCCTGCAATATATCTTGTTCATTGATTTTTCACAAATTTTTTCGTTTCACTATGTTCATCACTTTCCATTTTTATGAAATAAATTCCATTTTCTAATTCTGCTATCCCGAGATCCATTTCATAATCTGCAATATAATTAGCTATTACAATTTTTCCGGTTAGATCAAAAATTGTAATAGTTACATTTTTATTAATTGATTTTATTGTTAAATGATTTGTTGCCGGGTTCGGATAAATTTGAAAAGAGGTTGTGGGCTCATCAAACAGATCTTCAACCTCTAACCTACAACCTGTAAAACTGGATATTGATGACCAGGCTGAAGTAGTGAAACCTGCTCCGCTTGGACATCTTGAACGCACTTTGAAAATATATGCATTTGCAGTGGTAGTAGAAATAGATACTGTATTTGTAATAACCGGATACTGTATCCAAGGGCTTAACGGAATAGTTTGATCTTGTACCAAAACCTGATAACTAGATGCACATGCATTTCCTGTCCACGATAAAATTGAAGTTCCCGGAGTTGCACAACTTCCTATACTCAAACCAGAAGGAACAGGGCAACCACATGCAGTAGAGGCGCAAGAATTATTATCATTAAATAATTGAGTTCTTTCTAATGCAGATAATAATCTATCATAAAAAACAATGTCATCAATGCTGCCTGAATAATTTCCACCAATTTCGATCTGCCCGGTTGAACCTCCAATTGCTATTGCTGGAACATTAACGTAGGATGCAATATTATCTATATAAAGTGTCCATAATCCACCCGTTGGACCTCCGGCATGATACATTGCCAATAAATGGTGCCATCCTGCACCCGGTTGAATTAGCTGGTCTCTTACCGGTACTTCATCAGTCCCTTGATGAGGTCTGTTTCCCGATAAAATGCATACATTATAATCAGATTGTACCGTAAGAAGGGCTGATGGATTTGTTTTATTAAATAAAAATTCCAAATCGTTAAGCGCAGGCGAAAACCCATTATACCATAAACTAATGGAATATTGTTGATGGCCGGGTGTCATGTTAAAAACAGGATTAAATGGTATAGTTAATTTATCACCCGGAGCAAAACTCATGGCACAACCGGTAGGAGCAAATCTATCACCTGTTAATGTCGGCGCTCCAAAAATACCTATGGGAAAACCATTAGGAGAAAGGTCTTGAATAATTCCTCCACCAAAGGTGATGTATAATTGTTGTTGTGCTGTTGGCACTATGGCATTGGCAAAATCCAAACAAAATAATAAAATAAAACATAATACTATTTTTTTAATAGTAGAGTGTAGAGTGTGTAATTTAACATTGTTTTTCATATTGGTTATTTTAATTTGCCGAATCTGGCAGGTTATAAATTAGTAATTAAATTCTTATCAATCTAGTTTTACAAATTTTTGTATTTCAGAAGAATTACCACTGTCTATTTTAATAAGGTAAATACCATTTTGAAGATGATCAATTGGGATTTCCATTTTATAATCCAGCATTTGTAATTCCAGGAATATTTTACCGGAGAGGTCGTAAATGGTTAATAATGAGTTGTTGGAAAAAGATTCTATTGTCAAATGGTCGTTTGCTGGGTTTGGATAAATATCAATTTTTTCAATGGATTCAATTGTTTCAGGTTCATTTGATTTGTATCCGGAGCAGGTAATAAAATCATAATCTGCCTGTAATATGAGTGATTGATTTAAAGCAAGTGAATTTAGTATCAGACCATTATTTCCAAATGCACCCACTATTTGGATCGCACCTGTCAAATAATAGTCCAATGTATTCGGTGGAAGAAGCCAATTGGTCTCAGCAATTTGGGCACTTGTGAAACAAGTTGGGCTAGGAATTATTTGAAAAGGTCCAAATGACATTTCATAATTTTTAATGATTAACTCATCCGCAGCATCAATGGAGTAAGTTCTCATATAATCAAGACTAGAAATTGCGTGCAGGAACATAAATGGTTCATTATTATTTAAAACTTGCCTTTCCTGAATAAATGAAGTTCCGGTAAATGAATTTTTATTAATGGCGTAAATGACCCTTTTGTTTGTTGCCGGCACATAACCTTCAATGAGTATATGAGAGGTATTGAAAAGCTCAAACTTGCCGGTAAAATTAACACTGTTAGATCCCGGTATATTTAATGATGCCGGATTAGTTGTTCCTGTTGTAAGCAAATGTGTTGTAGGGTCAATATATATTTTATCAATAAATGGTTTATCATTTATTCCATCATTTGTTTCTGCAATTGTAATGAAGTAATCTCCTTCTTGTATAAATGAAAATTTTGAATAATTCATAGTGGTTCCCGCCATTCTTCTGTATGCAAATCCGTGATAATTGCCGTTATAATCATAAGTGTCTATGCGGTATTTTGAAGAGTTTGCATTATTTTTAGAAATAATGCAGTAAGAATTTTGTAAACAAATAATATCTATTATTTGTGTATTAATATTAAACTGCGACATTGGAATATCATACAGCTCCAAATCATTTGGATAATATAAATATGCATTATCATAAGCAAATATTTTCATTCCATATTTTAAAACATTTGAGGTGTTTAGATAGGAATATGCAGCAACTCCATATCTATATACTGATGGAGATATTCTAATTCCCATAGCAAGTCCTGAAACTGATCCTGAAATATGAGGGATTGGAGGGATTATAGGATAATTATTTGCCCCAAGGAATTCATTTCGTACTCCCTCTACTTTTGGATAAGGATTAATGTATCCTATTGAAGGGTTCATTAAATACACAACATGTTCGTCATCCCAATCATCCATAAAACCCGATGCATAACTTACAGGCAGTCCCCAGGTTTCTGGATATGCACCGATATAATCGAAAGTACCAAATGAAATAAATCCGAAATAGCTACCGCCATTATCTAATAGTTGTATGGAATTTGGATAAACCACATCATAGTGTTTATTTTTGGTTGTTTGTAAAACCTGGATATTATTTGATGAATAAATCCAAAAAGGAGATGGATAATATGGAATGAATTCAGCTTTAACCGGCTGTGTGATTATCATCATCACGATAATAATTGGTGTATACGTTTTCATTTTTATATGATTTTTATTGCCTACTCTTAAAAGGATTTTCAGCATACTCCTTGTTTCTAACCCAAAAGTAGATTTAGATTAATGGCGTAAAAGCAGCATTATTTAATAGGTAGACTAGAGTGTACAAGTGGTAATGGAAATTGTTTGTGCTAATATCAAACTGCCTGTAAAAACAGCCATTAAAGGTCAGGCTAAACACACGTAGGATTAAGAATAGATTAAAATATGTTTGCTGGTAATACCAACAGCTATTATACAATAGTCTAAAGATCATAAAATAAATATTCAAATGAGCAAAGGGTTTTTAGTGTTTCAATACTGATTACTTTTTTGATGGCCTCATCCAGGTGTATTTGTAATTCATGTATGGTTTCAAATGTTTTGCATACAAATTCTCTTTTTAATAACCACCATACTTTTTCAGCCGGATTTAATTCTGGGCTGTAAGGTGGTAAAAACACCAGGACAATATTTTCCGGTATTAAAAGTGCATTTGATTTATGGAAAGATCCATTATCCAAAAGCATTACTTTCAATTCTAAAGGATTTTCTTTGGAAAATTCATCCAGGAATACCTGAAAGGTTTGGGTATTGCAAAAACGAAAGTTCCCGGTGTAGAATATGCATGCGAAACTCCACCCCCTGCATTGCTTACATAAGTTGCATCTCCAAAATCTCATGAAAACCAGGTGAATGGTCCGCCTGTAGTTGTATAATTAAAATTTACCGGTGTATTTAAACAAACAGGATTTGGTGATGCAGAAATAGAAACTGTTCCATTAGGATATGCAGCAACTCCACGAGCACAATCTTTTGCAGAACATCCGGCAGGATTTATTTCATCAACACATAATTGTCCGCATTCCATTGTTGAAACATTCCAAATTACACCAACTGTATTTGTTCCTAAACCACTAACTATTGTTCCACCAAAAATTGTCCAATTATAAATATTGCCCGGAGTATTTGTTACGGTATAATCAACAATTTCACCGATGCAAAAAGTATCGCATGCAACACCTCCTGCTCCCACTGGATCTGCAACACTGTCATTGTTGCATGGGTTAAAGTATATTGAATATTTGGAGCCGGTGCGGCATAAACATTCACCGTATAGTTTTGGGTTGAAATCCCGTTTGAAGCAGTCACCAAGTAGGGTCCTGCAATTGCAGTCCATGTGATACTAGCCGATGAACCCGATGGTATTATTATCGGCCCTACCGGTGAAACCCCCAGTTAATAGTAACGGTAAGTGTTGTATTATATATTTCAACTTCCCCAATACAAACAGTATCCTCTCCGGTAATTTGTGCGAAAGAAGTGAAAGAAATTAAGGATAAAATTAACCCCTAGCACAAGGTGCATTGAATTTTGGGGTAAAGATTTCATGATAAAGGTTTTAGTTTTTCAATTACAAATATCAAATTACAAAATGAACTGGTTATGAAGATTGTGTGAAAGTGAGGTTTAAATGTGTAAATGGTGGTTGGAGATTTTTGAAAGGCTGGTTGGAGAAATAATAGGTAATATTTGATTCACGGTTTTCCGGTAATGAGATTTTGCAACATAAAAAAAATTGTCGATTTGATAATTTTATTTACCAAATCGACAAAAATTCCTGATTAATTAATGCTTACTACTTTAAATTCAGTCCGTCTGTTTTTTTGATGCTCCTCTTCCGGGCATGTAATATCGTTTTCGCATTTATTAGTAAGTTTTGTTTCACCATATCCCTTTGCGTAAATTCTTTTCTTTTCGATTCCTTTAGAAATAATATATGCAACTGCACTTTCTGCCCTCCGTTGTGATAATTTTAAATTATAATCATCACTTCCGCGGCTATCGGTATGTGATCCTAATTCAATAGTTATATTTGGATTATCTACTAAAATTTTTACCAGCTTATTTAATTCCGTAGCAGCATCATTACGAATGTTTGATTTGTCAAGATCATAATAAATATTTTCCAAAACAATTTCTTTACCTATTTCAATTTTAGCAACTTTTAATTCCAGGTTCACATATAGGTCTTCAGAACGGTCTAAACCCCTTGTTGTTGCGCCTGCAGAATTTGTGAAAAACCCCTCCTTCTTTCCTTCCACAATAAAATCGCTTGTTTGTTCTAATTGAAAAAAGAATTTTCCATCGTCAGTTGTTACAATTGAATTTTTATTTTTTAACGTAGAATTGGTGCAATAAACAGTTACCTCAGGCACAGGTTCTCCATTATCCGCATTTATAACTATGCCGGATAATGTAAACCGCGGGTCGTTATGAGTAACAGTTTTTTCAATGAGTGGTTTAGAAAATTCGCTTATTGAAATTTTTGCAATTGTTGTAGTTATATCATTCAACATGCCCTGTACTTCATAATCGCCTGCACCAATATCTTCAACATTAATGTTACCTTGCGGATCACTTAAACCTTTGTATACTGTGTTGTTTTTAGTATCTTTTACTGAAACAGAAACATAGGGCAAAGGAATAGCAGTATATTTATCAATTACTAAAATATTAATTGTTGTTTTCTCTAAAATAACCGGTAATTCCTCAACTTTTCTTTTAAAATAAAAAATGTCATCACTTTGTGAATCTCCAAACCTATTAGAAGAGGCAAATCCACTTACCAGGTTATCATCAGTGCTTAAACTAAAATCATCATAACTGGAATTAATTGGCGCATTCAAATTTATAGGCACAGTGAATGTAGAGCCATTTATCTTTGAACTAAACAAATCCAAACCCCCTAAGCCTGGATGGCCATCAGATGCAAAGAAAAAATTGCCATTATTATCAAAGCTGGGAAATCGTTCATTTCCACTTGTATTTAGAGAGGTAATGTTAACGGGTTCGCTCCATGTTTGATCATCTTTATATATAGAGTAATATAAATCTATACCACCAAATCCCCCTGGTTTATCTGAACAAAAAATAAGCATTTTACCATCAGTGCTTAATGCGGGATATGCAACATTGTAAGAACTATTATTAAAAGGAAAAACGTCAGCCTTAATCCATTTTCCATTCATACTTGAGGCCGATGAAATTTGCAATTTTCTTGTATTTACATCTTTCTCTTTTAATAATTCCTCGTTTGGTGTAGTGAAGTATATGGTATTTCCATCAATAGAAAATGAAGCAGGCCCATCATTAAAATCACTCATTATTTCAGAGGCAAAAGGTTTCAGTTCAGAACAATCCAAATCAGTTACGAATAATTTCGTATAGCCTTGTCCTGTCCAGGTACTTTTGCTACTGGCATTACTTTCAGCTGTTACTATTAAACCGTTTCTATACAGAACCCCTCCAAAAACACTTTGTGCATAATTAATAGTTTTGTTAGTAATAACGTAATCATTTTGGGCGGCCATAAATTTTGGATAATTATCTATAGCCTGCACAAGGTTATCAACGCGGCTACTATTTTCCTTTTTTTGTAATTGCAAAGTATAATCTTTTGCTTCGGATAAGTTTCCTTTAATCCGCAATAGTTGAATCAGTTCAAAACAATCCTGCGGCACAGCCTCAGGCAATCCGATCACATTTTTATATGAGGCAATAGCATTGTCAACATCATTTAAATATTTGTAACATAAAGCTAAATTTAAGGATGCATCATAATTACCTGGGTTATTTTCCAGGTATTCAATATACAATGGAATTGCATCGCTATATTGATACAGATTAAATTTTTTATCTGCCTGCAATTGTTGTGCATTGGAGTTATAAAACGCGAAGCACAAAAGAATAATTAGTATTTTAAACATAAGTTTAGTTTTAGAAGTATCTGTTATTTTCGTTTCTATCGGGTGTTTTTGAACCAAATTCGAAGCCCAGGTGAATTTCATGAGAGCCTGTATTATAATTACGCAAACCTGAAACCGTCATATCATAAGAGTATGCCAGAATTATACGGTTTAGTTTTGTGTTAACCATGAAATTAACTGCATCATTGGTTCTGTACGCAGCACCAAAACCAACCATTTCCTTATACCAGACATGTAATGAAAAATCCATCTCGAAAGGAGCTTTATTTTGATATTTTCCTAAGATAGCTGGGCGAAATTCCAAACCATTTTTGCAGATGAACCGGTAACCTCCATTTAAATAAAAATGTGGTTCAGAAATATCAGTTTGAGGTGAATTATTTTCAAAAGAAGCAATTCTTGGAGATGAAATTCCAATATAAAATAATTCTGAATATAATAACCCTCCAATGCCAATATACGGAATGGCCGCTTTATCGTCAGAATACAGCGGATCACTTGCAGATACATTCGTTAATAGGGAAAAATCACTTTTCAAAAAATCAACACCAAGTTTAATTCCAGCCCCTACTTTAATTTTTTCATTTAGCTGAATATGTGAAGCAATGTTAAGGTCTGCAGAAGTATTTCTTAAAATTCCTATTTTATCGTGATTAATTGCCAGGCCTAAACCCAATTTATCACTGAAAATACCAGTTTCACCATTTAAATTTAATGTGGAAGGTGCGCCATCTAAATTAAGCCATTGGTTTCTGTATCGCAGGCCCAAACTTGGATAGTCATTTGCTCCTGCGTAAGCAGGATTAATCATAAGCATAGTATTAAACTGGTTTTGCGTGTATTGCGGTTCTTGTTGTGCAAATCCATTCAATGACATAATCAATATGGATGTTATTAAAGTTATCGTTTTCATTTTTTTAAATTTTAAAAGATGATTAATCAATATCTGATATCAATAAACATTGCCTTGCTACTTCCATTTGAAAGATCAATTACAATGTAATAAGTACCTTGAGGTAATTTTTCGTTGTCGTTGTTTTCTCCTATCCAATTGTTTAAATAATTGTCGTTCTCAAAAACAATATTTCCCCAGCGATTGTATACATGTATTGAAATATTTTCGCAACTGGTGTTTGTAATTTCAAAGGCGTCGTTTATGCCATCATTGTTTGGTGTAATTCCGTTTGGAATAATCATATCTTCAAAATCACAGCAACTCTTTTCCGGCTCAGTTGAACAATCGATTAAAGGCAGGCAAATTACGGCTAGTGAATCTGTACAACATTGTGTTGCTGCGGTATTCGAAACAGTATCATAAATATTATTATGAGCAGTTAAATACACACAGAAAATATCTAGAGCGGCATCAAAAGAATCTATAGAAACTGTATATGAACCACTTGTGTTTCCGGGTGTAATGGGAATTGCAGGGATAATTGTTTCATTGTTTAAGAATATGTTATCATTAGTGCGAAGCTCGATTTGATAAATTGTAAAAGGCGAATTATTAATTACATCAAATGTGAAATACTGTTTACCTTCTTTACAATATAATGAATCATTAATAATATTCGCACATGTAGGTTCAGTTAATTCACAATCTTCAAAAAGCAATGTATCAGTACAGATAAATTCTTCGTTTTTATCAAGATAATTTACTATAACCGTGTGCGGAGCGGTTGAGGTTCCTGTCAAACAAAAGTTGGCGAACTGAGGATATAACCCCGGATTAATTCCGCCACCCGGTGCCTGAATTTTTATATATCCGCTGCTTACCGGAGGAATAATACTCCAACCTGAAAAAATTGAAAACTGGGTTCCACCACTTCCAATAAATTCAATGTATTCAATATTTGAAATGTTATTAGTAAGTGTTAGATCATAACAGCAATCAACAGGATCAGTTTTTACAGGTGTAATAAAAATAGCATCATTGCAAGACTCTTCAATTATACCGCACTCAGGTATTTCAACACAATATAGTATACTATCCAAACAACAGAAATTAGGATATGAGCCACCCACACCCGGAGGCGTATTAATATCGCATGCCGCAAAAAAGAAACATGCTGCAGTATCATTGTTTGTAATGGACAATTGTGCTTGATAAACTATTGAGGTTTGGCCGGGTAAAAGATCCGCTATAGGAATAAAATTATTTAAGGGAACTACATTGGGGTCTTGTGAATATAAAGTAATTCCCCTCATGGTAAAATTGGAATTATTAGTAACAGTAAATTGCATAGTTACAAATCCATTTTCACAAAAAGTTTCTAATTCTGTTATGGCGGCACACAAAGTGTCAATAGGAACTCCGCAACCATCAATTTCAACTTCTTTTGTGCATATAGAATCAAATTGTGGTGCATTTCCAATAAAATTTATTGTCAATACATCAACACCACTGCCTGTAAAACAAACTGTTGCCAGATATTGAAGACCAGGATCATCAAGCGGTATATTATACCCAGAAACTGTATCACCAAAGATTACCTGTGTTGGTGACTGAAATGAAATGGCACCCCAGGTAATAGTTGATGAAACTGATGCGATGGATAAATTTGAAGAGGTAATGCTAATTCCTGAAAAATAATCATCCCGATATTTATTAGATATAAAAACATCATAACAACAATCTCCACTATCGGTATTAAAAATTTGAACATCTGTTAAATTACAAATATCTGTTTGTTCGGGTGGACATTCCCAGTCATAACATTCCACATCACCAAAACCTCCTTTTGAATTAGATGCGGTATCATGATCTACCACAAACGCTTCATCTAGATATAAGCCATTATCGGCAAATCCATTTATTGGATGGCTCATTAAACCATAAGCAAAAATACCATAATGAGGTCCATCATCACTGTCATCAATAGCATTTGAAGTCGTCCAGATAATTGTATCGCATGCAAATTCAGAATTGTCATCATTTAATGAAGAATAACCATAATCAACTCCACCACAACTATTTTTCCCAATATGATAAGAACCTACGTATAGAACCTGCGGAAGGCTCCAGGCATTATGTTTTCCAAAATACTGGTACACATTTGCATTATGTGGATCTCCTTTTTCAGCAACAAGCATCTCTCCTCGTTTTGAAAAAGCAATATCGGCAACATAAGTATATGACCCGGAAACGGGTACAATTATTTCTAAAGCATTTGTACCGATAACGAAATCACCTGTAGCATTTAATTGTACTGACCAGATTTCAGATTGATTATTGTTTATTAATGTAGCATAATAAAGTCGTGTTTCGGAAATTTCATAATTAACTGCGAGACCGAAAATACGTTCTCCATAGTTCGCAATTTGAGCACCACTTGCGTCTGCAAGAAATGGATCAAAAACATAATCTATAAGGCCTGAAGTTAAATTGATGCAATATATTTTTCCATCTTCCAGATTGGATGCATACAATTTATCTATTCCCTTAGCATAACCAAGATCGCCAATGCAATAGCCTGTGTTTGGAATAGTATTTGTACCAACACCACCACCACTGGTTGCATTTATTGTTGTTGAAAGAACTGTAAGTGTATTTAAATTTGCTGCATCGGCTTTATAAATTCCTGCTGCACCACCTGCAATATTATATCCATCGCAACCGGCAGACACAACAAGTGCTGTAGGGTAGGCCAAATGTTGCGCCGCATAATAGGGAGCATACAAGCAAGCTCCCTTGTACATTGCAGTAGCAGAAAAATATACATTACCTGCGTCGTCAATTGCAGTTCCGAAAATCTGGCCCATATTGGCCATGGTCCAGGATGTAATTGGAGGAGTAAATGCTGGTGGAACCCAATTTATATTATGAGGAGCCGTTAGTTGATTTCCTAATTTTTTCACCTCTGCAACTTTGCCTGTGGGTTGGCCATTAAACTGCGTATAAACTGCGTCCATTCCAGGATTTAATTGTGTAAAAGATTTTTTATTGCATAATAGTAATAATATCACTATTGCGAACATTTGTGTTTTTTTATGTTTCATAATTTGAATTTTTAAATTGAGCTTTGATTAAATTAAATGGATGAAGAAAATAGTCGTTTCAAAAAGGATTTTTCTTCAAGAAGCCTTCATTTCAATTGGTGGTATCATCAATTACCCTTAACAAATTTCTTTGTTTCCGATATTGAACCCCATCATAATGTTTCTTTTTGGTTGTTTGCAAAACCTGGATATTATTTGTTGGATAAATCCAATGAGGAAATGGAGAATATGGAATGAAATCAGCTTTAACTGGCTGTGTGATTATCATCATCACGATAATAATTGGTGTATACGTTTTCATTTTTATATGATTTTTATTGCCTACTCTTAAAAGGATTTTCAGCTTACTCCTTGTTATTAAATCAAAAGTAGATTTAGATTAGTAGCAAAAAAGCAGCATTATTTAATAGGTAGGCTAGAATGTACAAGTGGTAGCTGAAATTGTTTGTGCTAATGTCAAACATCAAATAAAGGTCAGGCTAAACACGCTTAAGATTCAGAATAGATTAAGATAAGTTTGCTGGTAACTCAACAAATAGTAGTTCACTTTAAAATATTATTCAACAATACTTGGTTTTACGGTTTTAACAAAATTATTGCTCTATTCAGTTTTTCATGAATTGGATCAGTTTTTTCCTTAAATTTTATTTTTGATGATTCAAGTTCAAAACTGTCAGATTTTACTTCACATGCCCGAATGGCATCTTTGTAAAATAAAATGGCAAGGGTAAGATCTTGTGGTTGCGATTCGATTTGATATTTCGAAAAATATGTCTCTGCTTTGCCCAAACTGGCCTCAATAATAATATTTTCCGGATAATAAAAATGTTCCGGCAAAGGAATTGAAACATCTTTTTCATCATAATTATTTATAGACAATACCAATGCCTGTTGAAACGCATTGAGTGCTTCCTGAAATTTAAGGGTACCTTTAAAACAGTTACCAAGCTCTATATAAACTTTAGCAGCCTCCCGGTTCCGGCTTTCTTCACTTTGTAAAAAGTATTGAATACTTAATTTATAATTCTGTTCAGCCTGTGTGAAATCATTTTTTAATACATTGAGAGCCGCCATTTTATTGTAATAATCGCCAAAGTCATCTTTCTCTGTTTCGTTAGAATCAATAATCTTCTTAAATTGAATTAAATAATTTACCGCGGAATCAGCTTGTTTTTCAGTTACAAACAAAGTAATCAGGTTTGAAATGGTTTTTATCTTTTCCTCGGGGAAGTTGTGAGTGGAATTAATTTTTAATGCATTTCTGGAAGTTGTGAATGCTTCAGGGTAATTCGATACATCGTAATAGGCAATAATCAGATCATTTAACGACTTCAACATATTTAACGTATCGTTATTTATGCGACAAATTTCATAACTTCGGTTTAAATAACTTATCGCTTTTTGTGGTTCATCTAAACGTGTAAATGCACTTCCGCATGCTTTTAAAAATTTAATTGCTTTATCGGAGGTCCATGAATTACCTTCATCTATTAAATCAATTCCCTGCTGATAATACGGGATACACTTTTCCCATTTTTCTGATAAAGGTCCAAATTCGAATGCAATTTGCCGATGTATCCAGGCTAAATTTTCTATACTCGCTGAATCGTCGGGACTCCGCCAGATCTTATCATTTACATACTTATAAAAAAAAATAGCTGTATCTAATGAAATGTTATCCCGGCTAATTTTTATAATTCTGTCATAACAATATAACCAATCTCCCAAAGAATCTGATTTTTTATAAATTTCAGCAAGTGCTAATTGGTTAGTAATATATTTATGATAATCCTTGTCGGATAAATTTATTTCTATATCTTTTTTAAGGTTGACAACTACAATTGGATCAACATGATATACCTCATGATCTGCTTTTTTTCCGCATGAATAAAAAAGCACGCCAAAAGCAAAATACATCACTGCAATAATAAGCTTCATGCAGTAAAATTAGGAAATTCCGCTCAATGAACAATATTAATTATTTATTACTCGCGTTTTTTTCTGCGTTTTATTATTAGTATAACAAACAGTATTAATGCAATGAGCCAACCCAACCAACAAATCCAACAATTTTTGTTGTCATCACAATTATCATTACTCTCAGCAGTATTCATGTTTACGGCACTTTCATCAAGGCATTTCGTTACAGCAAGATTGGTAATTATTTCACTATTGCTATCGAAAAATATTCCGGCTCTATTATTTAATGATGAAAAGGGTAATTTAGTTTTAGCCTTGAATTTTACATATCCAATGGATGCACTAACATCCGGATTATTTAATCCGTCTAACGTGATATTCCTAAAATTGAATGAGATATTTGGTTCCACAGCTCCCACATGTAGAGGCATTGCTGTTCTTATATTATTTCTGGAATAACTAAATTTTTGGCTCGTGTCAGTAAAATTGCAATCTTTATAAAGTTGGGTGTTATTAGAATAGAGGTTTGATCCATTTCCAATAACCGCTTCTAAAACAGTTATGGATTTTGGATCAATAGCCTTATCGGTTTCAAGATTTATAAATACTGAACTAGCTGCAGCAGAGCCAATATTTTGAAATTGTACAGTGTAAATATATTCCTCAGGGCCTGCCTCTCCGCAAGTTAAGGTAGTTTGTTTATCTACAGAAATAATGTTTGGATCAAACGACGACCCTACAAAGAGATCGTAATTATCAATACCTGTACTGCTATTTATGGGAGAATTATTTGTATTTGTTAAAACGGCCGTGAAGGTCACTTTTTCAAGATCTAACGAATTAAAATTATCAGTAAGCTCTAACAAACAATAAATGTTCTTCTCACCTCCGGAGAAATTATTATTAATATCCCAGGCAGCTACTTTATTTAAATTATTATAGGTGTAACTATTGGAAGTATTAACATTCGCAAATGCATAATAATGAGACGATGGACCCGGAGCAAGAAAAGTGATTTTATTTACTTGTGTATTATGGAAAAGGTGCAAACGCAAATTATTTTCACTAATTCCTGGGCGGCCCTCTTCCAAGGTTTCATTATTTATCGTTATAATCAGCATTACCTGGTTGCATTTTTCAGCTTTATTGGTAGTATGAGCTGAAGTAATTTTAATTAATTGGTTATCAATAATATTGTTTTGTGATGATGGGAAAGAATTTACGTTTAACCCCGATGAAGGTAAATTTCCATTTAATCCACCTCCTACAACAATTCCTGCATCATCGTCGTCCCCATAAGTATTAACAGCATTGGTAAAAGCAACTTGTTGACTACTATTTACCGATAAATTTGGGGAAAGAGCACCTACACTGCTCGTCCTAAATGTATTACCGCCATCAGCAAAAACCCACCTAACTAAATAATTTTCAGACGAAAAACTGCTGTTTGAACGCCAACCATTTACCGAACATCCCGAATTGCCGGAATATGCTAGTGTATAAACATTTGAACTGGCGGTAATAGTGCCTGTCAAACAATAGTTTGGGCAATTAGTTGATGAAATTGAAAAAAATGAAAATGCGATAATTAAGAAAATAATTAATGTGTGTTTCATAATAAGTAGTTTATTTGTTTAATAATAATTTAATTTTTGTTTAACAATGTGTTAGCGCTTTAATATGGTTTCAGTTTTACAGCGTAAGATAAATAAATTAATTCTAATATATCATTTTTCGTACACTAAAGGCATTTCAATAGTTACAATTGTTCCGGAGTGTTCCGTGTTTTCTGTAACTATAACAAGACCTTTTGCATTATGTTGTTTGCTAAATAGATTGATCCTGTCGATTGTTATTTGCATCCCCAAACTTTTATGGTCTTTAACTTTAGACAGATTTTTGGCGTTAGTGATGCCAATACCATTATCAATTATCTGCAAACGCAAAGTCTTTTCATTATTAACACTGCCGGCAATAACTTTAATATGACCAATAATAATGGATGGCATTATTCCATGCCAAATTGCATTTTCAACAAATGGTTGCAATATCATGCTCGGTATATTAATTACATCTATCTCCAGATTTCCTTCAATTGAAAAATCGAAAGTTAATTTTTCGCCAAACCTTAGTTGTTCAATTTCAAGATACAACTTTAGCTTTTCAAATTCTTCCTCTAGCGTTATATATCTTTTTGTTGCCAGATCGAGATTCATCCTGATCAAACGACTAAATTTGGTCAAATATCTGTTTACTGCTAGTTTGTCGTTTTCCTGCATGTATTGCTGAATTGAGTTAAGTGCATTAAAAACAAAATGTGGGTTCATCATGGCCTGCTTTGCCTGGGTTTCCATTTCATTCATCTTTTGTTGCAGTATCAATTCATTTCTTTGTTTGTTCAAATAGTTTTTATTCCTTGTATAAATTAAGTAAGAAATGGATCCTATAATTAATGTTAAAGAAAACACAATGAACCACAATTGTTTGTATAATGGCTTTTGTATATCAAACTCAATAGTTTCTGTTGGTGACCATTGTGAAGCCGGAATTTTTGCACGGAGCATAAATGTATACGATCCCGGCGTAAGAGCAGGAAGATTTAAAGTTGTTTCTTTTGTCATTTGCCAATCGTTCGCTTCTTTTAATTTAAATTCATAAGTTACTGCACCCGAAAACGTCAGGTCAATGCCCTCATAAATAATGCGAATATTATTTTCGCTTGTTTTTAATGTATGGACAGAATCATATTTATGCTCAATATTGTTAACATTAAATGACTTAATTATAAGCTTTGGTGGTATTGTCTCCTGACTAAAAATTGATTTGGGAACAAACATGCAAACCGCAACCAAAAAATATAAATACAATCGAAAAGTATTGATTTTGGTTATAGTTAAATAAATGGGGTTCATGATTGTTAGCTTATTTTACTAATATTAACGTAAACTGAATTGTTTTACTTTATCCAGAAAATAATCAACACGACGCCTGCTAACAACAATATTAGCACCATCTTTCATCAATGCAAAATATCCATCAACAGTCGAATACTCTTTTAAATAATGGAGATTAATTATAAAGGATTTGTGAACGCGCAAATAGATGTCAGGATCTAATAATGGTTCATACTCCCTAATACCTCTACTCACAACAATTTTTTCACTATTCTGCATATGGAATATCGTGTAATTACCATCAGCTTCAAGATAAATAATATCGGTTACGGAAATTATTTTAAACCCTTGTAAATGATGTAGCGTAAGCCTTGAAATTGCCTGTTGTTCAATTAAATTTTCGGCCAGGTTGTTTACTGAGGTAATGTAATCTTTGTTCAATTGGATGTTTTGATTTCTTAGGGCCTTAAAAATTTCCACTTTTTTTATTGCTTCTTGCAGTTCAGAAATATCAACCGGTTTTAATAAAAAATCAACTGCACTTGCTTTTAAGGCTTTAAGGGCATATTCTTGATTTCCTGTAACAAAAACAACGGTATATTTATGTTTTTCAATGGAATTTAATAGAGCAAATCCCGACTCTTTTGGCATATTAACATCTAAAAAGATAAGATCAATTTCATGTATAGAAAGTAATTTTCTGGCTTCCTCTGATGAACTTGCCAGTCCGGCAATTATTACTGACGGGCAGAATTCCGTAAGCATATTTGACAACACTTTTTGGGCTGGTATTTCATCGTCAACAATCAAACATTTCAGTGCCATAAATTATAATTTAGATGTTCATAGGTAAAGATACGTAGCTAAGTTTGATTTCTGCATTTTATTGGATAAGCGGCTAAAAGAGATGTACAACCGGTTGCTTTGACCATATATGGAATCAATTTTGAATGCTACTAAACAACTAACCGGAATTATTTCAAAAATTACAAATTGCCGGTTTAATAAATTTAATTATTAAGCCGGCAATTATCTACCTCTTAATTTTTAGTCTAATTTAACAAACTTCTTGATTTCTGATCTGGCACCACTTTCAATTTTAATAAAGTAGATGCCATTATTCAATTGTGCTATCGAAATTACTTTTGTGTAATTCACCATATTTTCTTCTAAAACAATTTTTCCTGAAATATCCATGATCGTAATTTTAGCATCATCAGAAAATGCAACTATTGTTAATTCATTTGTTGCAGGATTTGGATATATCTCCAACGAAGATGTTTCTTGAGTTAAATTTTCATCATCACCCGATCTGCATGCAAGAGCTGTAAAATTATTATTTGGTGACCATGCAGAATTTGTTATTGTTCCGGCAGCATTAATGCATTGTGATCGCACTTTCCACTGATATACATTTCCGGGAATTGTCGGCAACAAAAAACTGGCAGCAACTGAGGTATAAGGCACCCAAACAGTACCAGCGGTTACATTTCTAATTTTAACCTCATAATTTAAAGCACAAGCATTTCCGGTCCACTGCAATTGTGATGTATTTGTTGGTGTGCAACCTGCAAAAGATAAACCTGATGGAATAGGACAACCGCAAATCGCAGTACATGAATTTGCATCAACATTTAATTGGTTAATTTCAGCAACGGTTAATAATCTATTGTAAAAAACGATATCATCAATACGACCAACAAATCCAACACCTGCCGGCCAGCCGCCTCCTATTTGAATTTCACCAAGTGAACTTGTAATAAGAGGTCCGGTATAATTCGTATAAGCAGGAACATTATCAACATATAATGACCAGAATGTTGTGGTATGATCATACATTGCAACTAAATGATGCCAGCCACCACCAGGGGCAATTGGATGGAAAATAACAGGTGAATAATCATATCCCTGAACTGGTTTATTTAAATCATAAATACCTACATGATAATCAGATGGAATTGGACCTACCGCAAAAGGATTTGTTTTATTAAACAACATTTCCAGGTCGCCTAATGCTGCTGTATGTCCTTTGTACCACATACTTATTGAATAAGCATCCCCTGGATTTCTCATATCAAAAACCGAATTATACTGAATTGTTAAATAATCGGTGGAGCTAAATAACCTGAGTGCGCAATTGGTATTTGTAAATCTATCTCTACAAGGGGCTGGGGAACCAAAAGTTGTTATTGGAAATGCATTTGGTGATAGATCTTGTATTAACCCGCCGCCAAAAGTGATATATAATTGTTGTTGTGCTGCAGGCACCTGGGCATTTGCTATTTGCAAACAAAAGATCAAGACCAGAGAGGAAACAATTTTCCGAAAATTTTTTCCTTTAATTTTTGTAAAGATTTTCATGTTTTTAAATTTTAAGTGATTAGAATAATTTATTTAAATTAAATTTTTATTTTGAAAATTATTTTGCCAGGAGCATAGTTTTTGTATCCATAACTCTCCCATCAATAATTAATGAATAGGTATAGCTGCCTGATGGAATTTCGGTTGCATCTAAATTAATAAGACCTGAACCGGACGCAACATCAACCACTTGCAATTCAACACCATTCATATTTTGAATTCTTATTTCTGCTGAAGTAAAATTTTCCGGAACAAAATATTTAATAATAGTTTTTCCATTAAATGGATTTGGAATATTTTGCTCAAGTATTGCTGGTTGGTCAACAGCAGTGAGGATAACATTTTTAGTGGATATATTTTCTGATGTTGAATTGTTTAATAATAGACTTTCTAATTTCTCCAATCGCTTTTTAATATCAGCGTTTTCTATCTGCAGTTCTTTATTTATCTCATCTAATTCCTGAACTGCTTTTACTAATGGAACTACAAACTGAGCATATCTTATTCCATATAAACTATTTTCATTGTTTGGTTTATCAACACCACTAAAATCATATCCAATTTGTTCGGCTGTTGCTTCCACTTCCTGTGCTATAAATCCTGTATAATTAATTTTCTCTTTTTCCTGGTTCCATTCGGGTTTAGCAGGCATGTCAAGTTTTTGACCACTTGCTTCTACTGCCTCTACAGTTCCGGGACTTACTATAATATCCTCTCCTAGAAAATTGCGAATTCCACTTACATCAAGATTATATGTTACTGGACGTAACTTGGTTATAAATTCTAGACCAGGCACGTCTTCCTTTACATTCTTTTTCATCCTTCCGTCTGAAACGTTGGTCCAATCTTCAAATCCACCAATGGAAGTTATTGATGAATTACCAATACGAACCTGATCGTAATCAGTTATTCTGGATCCATTTCCCAAAGCAGTTGAATTATCAGCGTTGGATACAGAATGGTCAGCATCATACCCGATCAAAGTGCAATTATTATAATAGCTGCTCCCTTCGCCTGAATACGCTCCATCAGCAACATTCCGATGCCCTTCGTTTTGGGTAATTGTATATGCTCCTGTTGCGGTGTTGGCTATGCCAAATTCCCCATTTTCAATTGCAAAATAACCTGTTGCAGTGTTATTATTACCTCCAATATTACCCCATCCTGCATAATAACCTGTGGCAGTATTATTATTACCCCATTCATTATAATAAAGCGTTCCATATCCTACACCAACATTAGCATTACCTGTTACATTTAATTGCATTGAGATTGATCCAATGGATGTATTTTGGTATCCTGTTGCATTATTTAAAAGTGAATTATAGCCTAAGGCTGTATTATTACTTCCTGTAGAATTTGAAGAAAGAGATAAATATCCAGTGGCTGAATTATTGCTACCTGTAGAATTTGAATAGAGTGATTTATATCCGTTTGCAGTATTATAATTTCCGACGGAATTTGAGTACAAAGCTTCGGCACCTGTTGCACTGTTATATTCACCTGTAGTATTTGTAAAAAGAGTTTTATGCCCTACAGCCACATTATTTGATGCGGTTGTATTATTAAATAACGATTGCAAACCTATTGCAGTGTTATAGCTTCCGGTTGTATTCCAATTTAACGACTGATAACCACTTCCTGTATTATTGCTACCTGAAGTGTTAGCATAAAGTGCATTTGTACCCATGCCGGTATTAAAATTTCCAACTGTGTTTGAATACAGTGCAAATCTTCCTGCAGCACTATTGTAACTTCCCGAGGTATTTGAGAAAAGTGATTGAATACCAATTCCGGTATTATCACTGCCGAAAGTATTTGCAAATAGTGATTGATAACCAACACCGGTATTATTTGAACCCGTGGTTGAATTACCTGCAGAATTTCCTAAAAAGGTACCGGTGGCAATATTTCTGTTAGTCATAAAAATAACATCATCAAGCCAAACATTTCCATCTAAATAAACATCTTTCCATGACTTGCCAGTGGAACCCAGGTTTTTGTTGTTATTGTTCGATGGCAGCAGATTCTGGTTTATTGATGTTGCAGAAAGGTTGGACAAATTCACATTTGCTGATTGTCCATAGCATATATCTTGTGTA